>NZ_JBZQEK010000090.1:0-19589 GCF_058719085.1 Candidatus Benthicola sp. | reverse complement strand
TGCAGCAACGTCTGGATGGCGCCACGCGGTTCGAACAGGATGTCGGGGAATCCGAGCACCACGTCTCGGTCTTCGCGTCCGGCCAGCGCCCGACGGACGGTAAAGGCGGGGGAGGGCGTATCTCCGACGTCGACGTAGGTGAGCCGGAGACCGCCGGGCGCGGCGCCGCTGAGCGACGCCGGGATGTCCTCCTTACCCTCTCGAATGGCGACGACGACGTCGCGCACGCCGGCCGCCGCGAGCCCGCTCAACAGGCAGCGTACCGCGGGGAGGGGAGGGGAATCGGCGTCCGGCTGCCACACGGGCAGCAGCTCCTTGCTCGAGGCCGGCTCGCCGAGACGGGTGGCCCGTCCGGCCGCCGGAATGACGCCGAGCACATTGAGTGTCACCGAACCTTCCCTTCATCGGCCATCCCGTGGGCTCCGTGATGCGAGGGGGCCGCCCGCACCAGCGAGCGGCCCCGGAGAAGCTCAACGATTCCCCTGCCGTCGATCGACGGCGAGGATAGCGTCAGTTGAGCAGATAACGAATGCCGACCTGGATCTGCCAGCGCGAGCTGATGTCCGGGTCCGCGATGAACGTCTTGTCGACCATGTTGAAGTTGAACTGCGGCGTCACGTTGTCCGCCTCGAAGCCGACCAGGGTCAGCGGGCTCGTGGCCGCGGAAGGCGCCGTCTGCCGCACACCCCAGCTCGAGTCGAACATGTTGAGGATGTTCAGGAAGTCGAGGCTGAGCTGGAACACGCTCTCCCGGCTCCCTGTCGGAACGATGAAGTCCTGCAGGATTCGCAGGTCCAGAGTCTGGTACCACGGATTCAGGAGCCCGAAGCGCTCCGTGATCTCGCCGCGGTGGTTGCTCAGGTATTTGTCCTGCTCGATGAACGCATCGAGCGCCGTCCACTGCTCGGCCGCCGTGTAGATGACGTTTCCATCCTGGTCGAGCATATCGACCAGTCCGCTCTCGCTCTGGTTGGCCGGCACGTAGATCAGGTCGTTCGCGCCCGAGCCGTCGCCGTTCACGTCTCCCGAGTAGATGAACGAGTAGCGATTGCCCCCGGACAGAACGTTGCGGTTGCCCTCGGCGACCTCGAAGTAAAGACCAAACCGCGTGACCCACCTCTCGGACCAGCGCTTCGTGTACGTCCCATTGAGCAGGAAGCGGTGTCTCTGGTTGAACTGCGAGTAGCTCGTTCGCGGCTGGTTGGGGTTCCCCTGAACGGGGTTTTCCTGCCACAGCACGCTCGCGATCTCCGTGGACTTCAGCTGGTTGCGGGCGTTCGCGTAATTGTACGAGAGCTGGAGGCCGAGACCGGACTGCCACACCTTCCTGAGCTGGAGGGTGAAGTTGGTGTTCCAGCCGTCGCTCGTGTTGCCGATGGTGTAGATGCCGGAGCCACCATCGGGGTTGACCTCGTTGCTGCCCGTGTTGGCCCCGTAATAGGGACGACCGTCGATCGGGTTCGAGCCTACCGCCGCGGCGAGGTCGTAGTTGTACATCACGATCGCATTGACGTCCTTCCCGAACAGGAACTCCACCGTCCCGAGGATATCGCCCGGCAGCTTGTGGTCCAGCGCGATGTCGCTGATCCAGACCTGCGGCCACTGGAAGTCGCTCTTCATTGCGTTGAGATCGAAGGACTGCTGAAGTCCGAAGGGCTCTCCGAACGAGTTGACCCGCGGGCCGCTGGTCTCCACCAGCGGAGCCGTCGGATACAGGTTCGGATTCGCGCCGGGGTTCGAGATCACGTTGCCCGCCCACACGAACGGAATGCGTCCGGTGAACAGCCCGCTTCCGCCACGCAGCTGGGTCGTGCGTTCCTCGTTGAACGCGTAGTTGAACCCTACTCGTGGCGAGAACAGCGGTGTCTGGTCCGCCAGCTGCGACTGGTCGACGCCGCCGGTCGCCCGGTACGTACCGTTCTCGTCGATCGTGGCCAGATTGCGCGACCACGCGTTGTCCACCGGGTCGGTGAAGTAGAACGGAATGTCCATCCGGAGACCCAGCGTGAGGGTGAACCGGGGATTCAGTTCCCAGTCGTCCTGGACGTACAGGGAGCCCTGTCCGAGGTTGATGTCCTCACCCTTGTACGGCCCCGACACGACCATGCAGCCGAACGGATCGACGTTCGGGTCCGCCGTCGCGTCCAGGAAGTCCTGGACCGACGAGTAGGTGCTCGTGTTCTGACACCCGTCCCCGTCGAAGTCGATACCGGCGGGAAGGAAGAACGTCCCGTAGCGGAAGATGTTGAACGAGTTGAAGAAGCCGAAGCTCTCGAACGCCGCGCCGAACGTGACCGTGTGGCGGCCGAGGAACTTCGTGAAGTCGTTCTGGAACTGCCAGATGTTCTGGTCGAGGTTGTTACCGATCGAGAAGGGTTCGTGCCCGACGGTGGTGTAGGTCACGCCCTGCTCTCCGATCTCGATCGTCGGATAGGGCACGCTGTTCGCGATCCGGAAGTCCCGGAAGGCGCTGTAGCTCGCGAAGAACCGATTCGCCCAGCTGCTCCCGCGGCTGTTGAGCTCGAGGGCGAAGGAATTGAGCTCGTTGTTGATCTGGTATCCCGAATTCTGGGAAGGAAGGCTGGTCGAGTTCGGGCCACGCCCCGACCCGTTGAAGCTGAGCACGAACGGGTGGGGTGGGTTGTCCTTCCGCGCATCCAGGTAGTTGTAGCGGAAGCTGAGATTGTGGTTATCGCTGATGTTGAAATCGAGCTTGGCGAGGATCTTGTCGTTGTCGGTTTCGTTGATGTATCCCGAGTAGGGTCCGGTGTCGTACCCGTACTGGGCCATCCGGTCCGAGATCTGATCCAGGACGGACTGCTGCACCCTGGATTCGCCAAACCCCGGCGTTCCGTCGCTCGGCACGAAGTTGGATCCCGGGTCGTCTCGCCGCTCCAGCTCCGCGTTGAGGAAGATGAACAGCTTGTCCCGGAGGATCGGTCCGCCGAGGGCGAATCCCGACTGCGTGAAGGTAAGGTCGGGATCGGCGATCACCTTCTCACCGTCGATCTTGTTGCCCTGCATGTTCTGGTTGCGATAGAACGTGTAGACCGTTCCCGTCCACTCGTTGGTTCCGCTCTTGGTGACCGTGTTCACGCTGGCGCCGGTGAAGCCGCCGAGTCGCACGTCGAAGGGAGCCACCGCCACGTGCACCTGTTCCACCGCATCGTACGGGACCGGCTGCGCGTTCGTCTGCCCGCCGGGCGCCGGGTCGTCGAGGCCGAACGGGTTGTTGAAGTAGGACCCGTCGAGCGTGATGTTGTTGTACAGCCAGTTGCGCCCGCCGAAGGCGTAGTTCCCGTCGCTCCGCGGGTCGAGCTTGATCAGGTCGCGCGTGCTTCGCTGGACCGTGGGCTGGGTCTCGATGATCGTCTCCGGAACGAGCGTCTCGGCCCCGGTCCGACTGGAGTTCAGGACGTCATCCTGGGTGCCTTCCACCCGCAGGGGTTCCAGTTCGATCGCTCGCTGCGATAGCACGAAGTCGATGCGACGATCCTGTCCGAGAGCGACGACGATGTTCTGCTCGGCCACTTCCGAGTAACCGAGCATGCTCGCGGTCACCGTGTACGGACCGCCGACGCGCATTCCCGGGATGGTGAACACGCCTCCGGTGCGGCTGATGGTCTGGTACGTCGTCCCGCTCGGAACGTGCACGGCCGAGACCACGGCTCCCACCAGTGGAGCGCCGTCCTCACCGGTGACCGCGCCCTCGACACCTCCCGTGGTCACGCCCTGCGCCCAGAGGGAGCCGGTGGACAGGAGGAGCGCCGCTGCACCCGCCAGCGCGGGTACGAGAACGGAGCGGCGATCCAGCGATCGACGGGGAGAACGTTTCGGGAGAAATGAACATGCCAAAAACAGTGGGGAAAACAACACTTGCCTCATCGCGGCCTCCTGCCTCAGGGAAGGATGCAGTAGCAGTCCAGCGTGAGATGAACCTACGGTAGCGGCGGCCGGCGATGGGGGTCAAGGCCTGCGTGAGATCCTCCCGATCCGAGGCCTGTGACGACGCACACAACCGCCCTGTCAGAGCGCTCCGGAGGGGAGAGAGCGGCCCCGAAGCTGGGGCTTCGGAACCCCGGAATCAGGACCCCGGCTTCAGCAGCTCGTTCTGGAAGTCCTGGGCCTCCCCGATGCGGGTGACTTCGGTCTCGAGGCCGCCCACCGTCTGCTCGAGGAGCGCCAGGCGCTGCCGCATGATCGCGATCTCTTCCTGCGAGGCGCCCGATGAGCGCATGTGCGCCACCGCCTCGGCGATCGGCTTGATGGCGAAGCGCAGCGTGACGATGGAGAGCGGTATCAGCACGGTGAGGGAGCCCATCACGATGGCCACGATGGGGACCCAGTCGAATCCGGTGGGCATGCCTCAGTCCTCCTCGGCGTCGGTTTCGTCGTTCCGGAGCTCCTCGCGGGCCCTGCGCATCTCTTCGGGCGTGGCCTCGGTGATCGGACACAGGGCCCCGGTGCACGTGTGCCCGGCCTCGAGGCATACCAGCGTGCCCGTCGGCTCCCCCGTCGCCGGGTCCGGCTCTCCCGTTCCCTCCCTGACCACGACGGCGACCTGGCGATCGCACGCCGAGCAGTACGCCCAGTGCTTCTCCATCCTCATCTCCCTTCCGCGCCCGGCGAAGTCGCCAGGTCTTCCTCCAACCGGCAGCCGTCGCCCTCGCACGAGCAGTTGCCGCACCCGCCTTCCGCTCCGGGCCGCAGCGTTCCGAACACCACGAACAGGGCCGCGAGCCCCGCGACGGCGAGGACGGTGGTCATCCGTCCGTCCCCCGCGGGGCTGAAGAGCCGGTCGCCAACGGACGCAGCGCGCTCATGCGCTAAACAGCCCCGCGAAGCCCATGAACGCAAGGGAGAGGCTGCCCGCGATGATCAGCACCAGGCCCATGTTGCGGGCCACGGCCGGGACGCTCGCCGTCTCGGTGGTCTCGCGGATCGAGGCCATCAGCACCAGGGCGAGGGTGAGGCCGAGCCCGGCCCCGAGCGCGAAGAACAGCCCTTCCAGGAAATCGTATCCGCGGTTCGTGTTGAAGATCGCGTAGCCGAGGATCGCGCAGTTCGTGGTGATCAGCGGCAGGAAGATCCCGAGCTGTCGGAACAGCGTCGGGCTGAACTTCTTGATCGCCATCTCCGTGATCTGGACGAAGGAGGCGATCACCACGATGAACGAGATCAGCCTCAGGTACGGAGCGTACGGAAGGATGAACGTGTTGAGCAGCCACACGCAGACCGACGTCATCACGAGCACGAAGATGTTCGCGAACCCCATCCGGAGCGCGGTCTCGACCCGGGCCGACACGCCCATGAACGGGCACAGGCCGAGGAACAGGTGCAGGGTGAAGTTGTTGACCAGCATCGCCGAGAGGAGGATCCAGAAGAGCTCACCCATCAGGCCGCCTCCTCTCGACTGGCGACCCCGTGCGGCCATTGCCGGATCCGGGTCGCCTCCGCTCTCCGGTCCTGCCACCAGCCGAAGCTGAGCAGGATGAAGCCGAGGGTCAGGAAGCCGCCGGGGGGCAGGATCATGACGATCCACGGCTCGAATCCGTCCCCGAACAGGCTGTGGCCCATGATGGACCCGCTGCCGAGTACCTCCCGGAATGTCCCCATCATGAGCATGGCGATCATGAAGCCCGCCCCGGTCCCGGCCGCGTCCAGGAGGGCCCGGCCGACCGGCCTCTTCGAGGCGAACGCCTCCTGCCGGCCGAGGATCATGCAGTTGACCACGATCAGCGCGATGAAGGCGCCGAGCTCCTTGTGAATCAGCGGGACGACGGCCGCCAGCACCAGGTCGGCGATCGTCACGAAGGTCGCGATGATCAGGATGAACGCGGAGATCCGGACCTGCGCCGGAATCCAGTTCTTGATCAGCGAGACGAGGAGGCTCGAGCCCATGAGCACGAAGAAGGTCGCGAGCCCCATGGCGATCGCGTTGGGGACGGTGTTGGTGACCGCCAGGGCCGGACACAGGCCGAGGAGCTGCACCAGCACGGGGTTCTCCTTCCAGATCCCCCGAATCAGGTCTTCGCGTGCGGTGGTCTCTCTCATGTTCCTGCCTCGCCCTCGGCGGTCTCGTCCCCTTCGGTCGTTCGTGACGGGCTCGCCGCGGATACGATCGATGCCTCGTCGAGACCGGCTTCCGCGGGCTCGAACGACTCGAGATCCGTGCGCAGGGCGTCGAGTCGGTGGTTGATGATTCCGATCACGGTGCGCGACGAGATGGTGGCGCCGGTGATCATGTCGACCTCGTTCGCCGCCCCGGTCCCCGCCCCCGCCTTGACCCCGACGATCGGCGCTTCCGCGCCTTCGAAACCGCCGACGAAGTCCATGTCCTTGTAGATCTTGTCACCGAGACCGGGGGTCTCCTTGCTCTCGAGCACCTTCATTCCCAGCAGGCTCGACGTCTCGGCATCGTAGCCGAAGATGAGGTGAATGAAGTCCTGGAAGCCGGGCTCCGCGCCGGTCACGGCGTATCCGACGGGCTGACCCGACTCGTCGAAGCCCAGGAACACCTTCTCGGCGGCGACCGTGTCGACGCCCTCGGGAGGCGTGGGGCTCAATCCCTCCGGAGTCACGTAGAGCGACTCGTAGTGGGCCGGGTGATGGAGCACCTCGAGCACCGCGGCCCGAAGCGCGGCCGCCCGATGCGCCTGGATCTGCGGGTCCGCCCACTGGAACACCACGACGATCACCAGGCCCGCGAGGGCGCCGGCGATCGCCAGGGTGGCCATCAGCTTCACCGATTTCACCTCGGGCGCCCGAGGCTCCCCGGCGTCGCCGGACTCGGGGGCGGGGGCTTCGCCGGGCTGGACGGTCGGCAGGTCCTTCATGCCTCCGCTCCCTTCGGCTTCCGCCGCGCCTTCCCGAACACGCGGGGCTGGGTCGCCCGGTTGATGAACGGGACCAGCGCGTTCATGAACAGGATGGCGTACATCACGCCTTCCGGAAGGCCTCCCCAGATCCGGATGAGCACCACCAGGAGGCCGACGCCGATTCCGAAGATCCAGGCGCCAGCGGGCGTCACCGGCGAGGTGACCATGTCCGTGGCCATGTACATGGCGCCGAGGATGAGGCCGCCGGAGAACAGCATGAACCATGGGCTCGGGAAGCGGTCGGGCCCGACCAGGTACAGGGCGCCCGAGAAGAGGAATACGGTCAGGAAGATGCTGGCCGGGATGCGCCAGTCCAGGTACTTGCGGAGCGCCAGGTAGCCCCCGCACACGAGGATCAGCAGGCCGGCCGTCTCGCCGATCGACCCGGCGGTGGAGCCGAGCATCAGGTCCCAGGTGTTCGTCGATACCCCCTCGAACTTCATGAGGCCGAGAGGGGTCGCCCCGGTGACCACGTCCGGCGCGCTCGGCGACATCAGGGGAAGCGCGAACAGGTCGCCCCTGAGGGCCCACCAGTCGCCGGGACGCACCGGCCAGGTGGTGATCGCGATCGGGAAGGCCGCCTGCAGGAAGGCCCGCCCGAGGAGCGCCGGATTGAAGATGTTCTGACCGAGCCCTCCGAAGATCAGCTTTCCGAAGCCGATGCCGAACACGCCGCCCAGGAAGGCCATCCACAGGGGGAAGCCGGGGGGCAGGATCAGCCCGAGGAGCAGGCCCGTGATCACGGCGGAGCCGTCCGCCGTGCTGCCCCTCGGTCCGAACAGTCGCTCGGTGAGCACGCAGCCCGCGGTCGCCGCGCCCACCACCAGGAGGGCGCTCGGACCGAAGTAGTACGTGGCCACGGCCAGGATCGGCACGAGCGATCCCACCACGTTCCACATGATGCGCGGTGTGGAGTGGGACGAGCGAATGTGCGGGGAGGCCGCGATGCGGAGCCGCATCTCGGTGAGCGACTCGAGGTCGGTGCCGGCTCCCGGGCGGCGGCCCTCCTGCGGCCTGGAGGCGCTCATGCGGCCGCCTTCCGCTTCCGCAGCATGTTCTTGCCGAGCGCGAACATCTGCGACAGGGGGATGTTCGAAGGGCACACGTAGGAGCAGCACCCGCACAGCATGCAGTCCATGAGGTCCGAGCCCTCCATCTCCTCGTAGCGACCGGCCTGCGCCAGCGTGCCGAGCAGGGAAGGATTGAGGAACACCGGGCAGGCCTCGAGGCAGCGCCCGCAGTGAATGCAGGGATAGCGCTCCACGGACCTCGCCTCGCGGGTCGTCAGAACGACCACGCCGGTGGTTCCCTTGATGAGGGGGGTGTCGAGATCGGGTTGCGCCGCACCCATCATCGGACCGCCGAACACGATCTCGGCTGCATCCTCGGTGACCCCGTCGCAGAACTCGAGCACGTCCCGAAGGCGCGTTCCCACCGGAACGATCAGGTTGGACGGGCGGCGAACCCCGGGGCCGGTGACCGTCACGATGCGCTCGATCAGCGGATACCCGGTCTCGAAGATCTCTCCGATGCAGGCGATCGATCCCACGTTCTGGACGACCACGCCCACGTGCATCGGGAGCTTGCCCGAGGGCACTTCCCGGCCCGTCACCACCTTGATGAGCATCTTCTCGGCCCCCTGGGGATACTTCACCGTCAGGGGCAGAACCGAGACATCCAGGTCTTCGGGCAGAGTCTCACGGAGCCGGGCGATGGCGTCGGGCTTGTTCTTCTCGATCCCGATGACCGCCCTCTCCACCCCGAGCGCCTTCATCATGATGCGGATACCGAACTGGACCCTCTCCGGATACTCGACCATCGTCCGGTGGTCCGTGGTCAGGTAGGGCTCGCACTCCGCCCCGTTGATGATCAGCGTGTGTACCGGCACGTCCTCGGGCGGGAGCAGCTTCACGTGCGTGGGGAACGCCGCGCCGCCGAGTCCGACCACGCCCGCCTTCTGCACCTCCTCCACCACCTGCCCGGGCGAGAGGCCCTCCCACTGCGGCACGATGCGCGGCCGCGGCACCTGGGGAGAGAAGCGGTCCACCGCGAGCACGACCGACTCCGCCATCGATCCGTCGGGGTGGGGCCACAGACGCACGTCCTTCACCGTCCCCGCGGCCGAGGCGTGGATGGGCACCGAGACGAAGCCATCCGCCTCCGCCACCTTGTCCCCGCGTTCCACCCGGTCGCCCACCTTCACGATGAGGCGCGCGGGCTTCCCCGCGTGCTGCCTCAGAGGCAGGACGATCTCCTCGGGGAAGGGCATCCGTCGAACCCGCACCTTCTCGGTCAGGTCCTTGGACTCCGGCGGGTGAACCCCGTGTCTGAACGTGCTGGATCCGAGCATGTCGCTCCCTCGGCCGCCCTCTCTCTTCCGCTACCCGATCAGTTGAACGGCTTCGCCCGCTCGATCCACTTGTCGAGATCCTTCTCCTTCTTGTTGAGCGGCGTTCCGGGGTGGATGATCCCGGCCGTGCACCGCTCGGCCGCCTGCACGATCTCCGCGAAGGTGCCGGCGTTCTTGTCCTTGATGTACGCCTGCTTGTTCTCGTCGTACGCGAACATCTTCTTGTTGATGTTGATGCACTCGTCGCACGAGGTGCAGCGCGCGGTCTCGATGTAGGGATCCATGACGAGGTCGTCTTCCTCCTCGTCCTCCACTGCGGGCTCGGCCCCGGTCGCCGGTGCGACCACGGTGGCCTCCGCGAGCTCGGCCGCTTCGGCCAGCGCTCCGGCCCGCGTCACCGGTTCCGCCGGAGCCACCGCGACGGCCGCGCCTCCGTTTCCGCCGGCTCCCACGCCGACGTCCCCGGACAGGCCGGCTACCGACTCGGCGGTGATCGGCTTCAGGCTCGGGTCGGCGTGCGCCCGGGCGAGAAGCTCGGCCACCGTCAGCTCTCCGTCGCCGGAGGCGAGCAGACCTTCCGCCATGCGGCGGGCCACCAGCGCCGGGTAGCTCATCCGGAGCTCGGCCAGCTGCGCCTCGTACTCGGCCCGGATCGCCGCAGCCCTGGCCTCGAACTCCTCCTCCATGTCATCGGAGATGTCGGCTCGCACCGAGGCGGGCACCTGCAGCCCCGCCAGCTCCTTCAGCTGCGCCCAGTAGAGCAGCCGGTCTTCGGCCAGGAGGACCATCTCCATGGAGCATGCCAGGCGACCGAGCTTCTTCTCGCCGTCGATGACCCAGATGAAGGGCGTCTTACCGACGCGAGCGTCCTCGGACAACTCCAGGAACTCGTGGAACGGCACCTGGTCATCGTCCCAGTCCGCCGGCTTGATGCGCTTGAAGTGCTTTTTGAAGCGTCCTTCGGTGGCCGCCCAATCGGCGGTCGTCACCGGCAGCTCCATCTTCTGCGTCTCGCCGTCGTCGTCGACGTATTCCAGCTCGTAGGTGGGCCAGGTCTCGTCGAGGTCCGGGTTGCCGCTCAGGTCCATGCAGTCGGCGATCGTCGCTCCCTGATCCGGGTCGAAGACCATGAACGGGAAGGCGCGACCCTCGAGAGCGAAGCGGGCCGCGTTGGGCGCCCACTCGTCGGCCAGCCCGTGCTCGACGGGGCAGGGCGTGTAGATGTTCATGATCGACGGGCGGTGCGTCTTCAGGGCACGGATCACCCCGCCGATCATGTGCGAGGCGGACGCCTGCGAGGACTGGAGCACGAAGGCCCCGCGGTGCGCCAGCGCGATGAGGGCGAGCTCCTTGCGGGTCTCTTCCTTGCCGTGCTGCGCCTTTCCGTACGCGGCCATGTCGGACACCTGGCCGATGAAGCCGCTCGTGCAGGCCTGGCCGCCCGTGTTGGAGTAGACCTGCGTGTCGAGCACGATCACGCGGATCGGCTTCCCGGAGGCCAGGAGGCGCGACAGGTTCTGGAAGCCGATGTCCATCATGGCGCCGTCGCCGCCGATCGCGACGATCGGGGCGCACATGTCGAACTCCGCGTCCGTGAAGTCCTGCCACGTCAGCGCCACGAACTCCGGCTCGTGCACGCTCGCGTCGTACTCGCCGGCGGCCAGAAGGCGGGCGCGGCGAACGGCCGTGAACGCATCCGTCATCTTCCGCATGTGGCCCTCGAAGATCCCGATGGCCACCGACGGCGAGTCCTGGAACAGGTGGTTCACCCACGGATACGGGTACGGGTTGTAGGGGAAGGTGCTGCCCCAGACGGAAGAGCACCCGGTGCTGTTGCTGATCCCCATGTTGGCCCGGCCCTGGCCGCTCGGTCCCTTCGTGTAGCGCCACACGAGGTCCTTGAGCGCCGCGATCGCGTCGGTGTACAGCTTCAGCTGGGCGCGCTTGTCTTCGTCCAGCGGAACCTCGGCGACCTCTCCGTCCGCCACCGCCGCGAGGTCTAGATCGGCATCGGCCGACAGGAGGTCCCGCGCCTTCCGGTCGAGGTCGGCGATCAGCGCCTCGAGGTCCGCGACGAACTTCTCGACGCGCGGCTGCATGAGCGACTCGACGGCCGAAACGATGAGGTGGACGGCGGTCTTCTCACCGCACCCCATGCAGGCGCCATCGCCGCCCGCCATCGTGCGGTAGTTCTCCTTCTTGAGGAGGAGCGACGGCAGCACGCCGATCCCTTCCTCGAGGTTGCGGATGTTGATGAACCGGTCCGCCGTGTCCGGGAGGTTCTCCCACATCTTCCAGTTGCGGCGCAGCCGGTCGAGGTTCTCCTCGTCCTGCCTCACCGTCACCAGCGCCCCGTCCGCGCACACGTCCACGCAGATGTTGCAGCCCTTGCAGGCTTCCGGGTTCACCGTGATGGAGAGCAGCCCGCCGGAGCCCTTCTCCTTGTTCTCGTGCTGGTCGAAGAACGGGATCGTCTTCGCGAGCGGGAAGTCGGACAGCACCGAGTAGACGGCCGCGAATTCCTCGTCGAGCACCTTCTTGCGCTCAGCGTCCCACGGCAGCTTCTCAGACAGGTTGGCGTACGCGGTGGTGACCGTGTCCCCGAACGTCTGGAACGGGACCGCCTTGAGGACCTTGTGGGTCTCGCGAGCCAGGTTGGCCGATACCGACTGGATGCGGTCGAGCGGCTTGCCGTTCTGAGCGGTCTTGATGGCCGTCTGAATGATGTCCTCGACGGAGTTCACCAGGCCGGGAATCGCGGCGTCCGGGCACTGCGTCCAGCACTGCGCGCAGCCGGTGCACCTGTCCGGGATGAACTCCGGGATCTCGAACCGGATGTCCGACATGTCGCGAACCGTGCTGGTCGCGGCCGGAATGGCGCTGATCGCCGAGAAGGGGTCGGCGATCACGTCCTGGTCGAGACCGCACAGCGAGCATACCTGCTCCCAGAACCGGCCCTGGTTCCCGATCCCCCATTCCTGGTCGGGATGGTCGAGCAGGGTCGGGATCTGCCCGACGGCCGCTTCGGCCATGACCTGTCCGGCGCCGACCAGCTCCCCGGCCGCCTCGACTTCCACCACTTCGTCGAAGCCACGCCGGATGACCTGAAGGTTGGCCTCCACGACGCGCTCACCGAGGTGCCCGAACTTCTTCTGGAGCTGCTTTCGCATCCCCTCGAACAGGGTCTCCTCGTCCAGTCCCTCGGCCTCCATGAACGGCGACGTGCGGAAGAACGCCCCCATGAAAGCGGTGCCCTGCATCCGGTAGCGGAGATCCGGGTCGGTCGCCTCTTCGGTGGCGATCTTGAAGGCGTCGACCGCGTACACCTTGATGTCCTTCTCCTGGATGAGCCGCTTCGCCTGCGGGGGCAGCGAGGCCCACAGCTCCTCCGGGCCGTGATCGCTCTGGATCACGAACACCCCGCCCGGCTGCATGCCGGCCAGCGGGTTGGAGTTGCGGAACACGTTGGGGTCCGGCGAGAGGACGACGTTCACGAACTTGAGCTCGCCGTTCAACCGCAGCGGCTTTCGCGACATCACTCCGTAGAAGGTCGTCGGCTGCCCCTTCTTCTCCGACCCGTACTTCGGGTTCGCCTTCACGTTCATGCCGGCGAGCTCGTTCACGGTCATCACGACGTTCTTGCCCATCGTGATGGCGCCCCAGCCTCCCACCGAGTGGATGCGGAGCGAGATCGCGTCGTCGGGAAGGAGATTGATCGCCTCGTCCGGTACGAGGGCTGCGTCCGCCAGGTCCGGGTAGTGCTCGAGCAGCTCCTCCTGCCAGATCTCGAGCTTCGGAAGCTTGGTGCCCTCCCGGATGAAGTCGATGCCGAGGTAGTACTGCCTCCGATTCCGGCCCCCGGGCTGCATGTTCTCGACCGCCAGCGCGAGATCGGCCGGCTGGAGGTCGCGGCTCCCGAACCCGAATCCGGCCGAGTAGAAGTCCGGCACCTGCTCCGGGGCGATGTCGGCCACGCCGGCGAAGGGGCGGGAGTCGCCCCGCGACTGCCGGCCGGCCCGGTAGTTCTCCTGGCCCTTCGAGATCGCGGCGCGGATCTCACGCAGCAGGGGCTGGTCGACCGCCAGCGGCTGGTCGCAGCGCTCGAGCACCGTGACGCCCTTCCGGCCCTTCAGCATCGCGCTGATGAGGTCGGTGGGGAACGGGCGGAACATCACGATGTCCACGACTCCGACCTTGAGACCGCGCTCGGATCGCAGATAGTCGGCCACGGCCTCGGCGTTCGAGACCACCGACCCCTGGCCCACCAGCACGTAGTCGGCGTCCTCCATGCGGTAGCCCATGACCCGTCCGTAGCGCCGGCCGGTGAGCGCGGCGAACTCGTCCATCGCCCGGTCCGTGAGCTCCTGCACGTGATCGAAGTAGAACGGACGCTGGGCGGCCACGCCCTGCATGTACGCGTCCTGGTTCTGCACGGAGCCGAGGAGCGCCGGGTAGTCGAGGTCGAACATCTCGGGAATGCGCCGTCGGGTCGGCCCGAACGTCAGCACCTGGCCGGGTGTCGGCGATTCGATGATGTCGGCCGGGTCCCCCAGATACTCGCGGATCATCTCCGGCTCGGGCAGGCGCAGCGACTCGATCACGTGGCTGGTGAGAAAACCGTCCTGCGCCACGAGACCGGGGTTCAGGCTCAACTCCGCGATGCGGTGCGCGATCAGGTTGAGATCGGCGATCGCCTGCACGTCCTTGGCGAAGACCTGGAAAAAGCCCGTGTCGTCGACCGCATGGTAATCGTCGTGGCCCGCGTGCACGTTGAGCGCGTGCTTCGTCATCGCCCTCGCGGCGACGTTGAGCACGTAGGTCAGGCGCTTCCCGACGGCGGCGTACAGCGACTCGTGCATGTAGGCGATGCCCTGCCCGCTCGAGAAGTTCGTGGCGCGAAGGCCGGTCATGCTCATCCCGGCCGTCACTCCGGCGGCCGCGTGCTCGCCCTCGGGCTCGAAGAACAGGAGACGGCGCCCGTTGACGTTGGTCTTCCCGGCGGCCTTCGCGGCCGCCCAGCCCTCGCCCATCTGCGTGGACGGAGTGATGGGATATGCGCCGGCGCCCTCGCTGGCCGCGGTCTCCATCTCCACCACGGCCTGGCTGCCGTCCATGGCTGCCGGTATGCCCGGGTATCGGGCCTCGGTCGCCGGCTCGTCGCCTCTATTTCGCCTGATCATTCGGTTCAACTCCCTGCAGGTGTCGGTTCGACCGCGAATTCCTGCGCTCCGTCCACCCACCGGATCGCCCCGGTGGGACAGCGGGCCGCGGCACTCGGGTCGGCCAGATCGATCTTGTCGTAGTTCACGACGGCCAGGCCGTCGCGCATGGTCACCACGTCCGGCGCGTCCTGGGCGCACCGTCCGCAAGCGTTGCACGCCACGGCGCATACATCCGTCGCGTCGTCACCGTCGAGCAGATTCCGGCACTGCACGATGAGCTTGTGGTCCATCGGCAGCAGCACGAACAGGTCGAGCGGGCAGGCCTCGACGCAGTCGTTGCACGCCGTGCACCGCGCCGGATCGACCACCGGAAGATCCACGTCGTTCATCCGGATCGCATCGAACGTGCACGACACGGCGCAGTCGGCCAGGCCCACGCAGCCCCACGCGCACGCTTTCCCGCCTCCGCTCACGGCCACGGCCGCGGCGCAGCTCTCGATGCCGTCGTACAGCGCCTTGCGGGGCGCCACGTCCGTGCCGCCCGCGCACAGAAGTCGAGCCACGACCTTCGAGGCATCCCCGGCCGCCACGCCGAGCATCCCCGCGACGTCCTCGATCTCGGCTTCTCCCATCACGGTGCAGCCGGCCGGTGCCACGACCCCCTCGATGGCCGCCTCGGCAAAGGCCCGACAGCCCGCGAAACCGCATGCGCCGCAGTTGGCGCCCGGCAGGATGTCGGTGAGCTCGTCGATGCGGGGATCCTCCCACACGTACAGCTTCCTGTTCGCGACCGCGATCAGGGTGCCGAAGGTGAGCCCCACCCCGCCCAGCACGGCGACGGAAGCGAGTACGGCCTGAGGGTCCAAGGAACCTCCCCTCAGCCCGTGCCCTGGAGGTCCGCCTGGCGAAGAATCCAGGCGGCCAGCGCGTCCGCGGCGGTCGCCGGAGCGGGCCCCTCGGCGCCGTCGCCGGAGGCGGGGACCGGCTCGGGGGCGCCGAAGCCCCACCCCGAGGCCAGCGAGGCGAGGTGCCTCATGGCGTCGACTTGCTGAAACGCGCTGACCGTCCCGATCGGACGCCGCGGTTCCTCGTCGGGCATGTGGTGCACCACCAGGCGTCCCCGCCCGGACTTCGCGTCCGGCAGGTGCACGAATCGACAGGCCTCCTCGGTGATCAGCGCGGCGATCGCCGGCCCCTCGGTCTTCTCCACCGCTTCGAGGTCGGCCGGATCCGAGGTCTGCACGACGGTCACCCCCGGCGTGATGAGTCGGGCCAGGGCGGCCGGCGGGGCCGGTCCACGCACCACGAGGATGATCTTCTGGCTTCCGTCGAGGTAATCCGCCAGGCCGGCGGGCCTCAGATCGCCCCCATCGACCTCGGCGACGATGGGAGGCGCCAGGTCCCTCTCGCGCCGGTTCCACCGATTCGGAGGAAAGCGCTCGAGCCAGCTTCCGTGCAGCGATTCGTCGTACGATCCTGCCCGTGCGAGCTCCGCCGTGCGGGCCGCTCCGAACGCCCGTCCGGCTCGCCCGAGGGCCTCCGAGATCGCATCGCGCAGGTCACTGCCCGTCTCTACCCGCACGAAGTACAGGTCGTCCCGGGCGTCGAGCAGGGCGCGGAGGGTGCGGGCGGCCGCCTCCAGGCGGGGGGTGGCCGTCGCGGACAGCGCCTGCCCGGACTGCTGAAACGCGGCGAACTTCTCGACGTCGATGTGTCCCACGGCGAAAGCCCCGAGCTCCGCGGCGGTCCGCTCGGCCCGTGCCTCCGCGGTCGAGCCGCCCGCGTCCAGCATCGTCTTCAGCTCCTCGGAGGTCGCCACGAGGGCCGAATGGAAGTTCTGCCGGGCGGGCTCGATCGCCTCCAGCGCGCCGGCGACGCGCGCTTCGATCGACTGTTCAGACGGCATATTTATCCAGCTCTTCGTTCAAGATTCGGATCTTGTCTTCCACCGTGTGCAGCGGAAGGTTTCGCGTTTCCTCGTAACGAGGCCGGCTTTCGTCGCGGTAGATGACGCCGAGCCGAATCAGCGATTCGTCCGCCGCGAGATCCCGCGCGGCCCCCAGGTTGCGGGGGTCGTGCCGCCTCTGGTTCGTGTAGATCTGCTTCAGGGAATCCGGGAGCTCGACCCCATCCGGGTGGGTCAGGATCTCGACCGACTCCGGGTTACGGACCGCGTCGATGTAGATGTCGTCCGTCCACACGGGGCACCGCTGAAGCACACGCACGAAGGCGAACCCACGGTGCCGGTACGCGGCCTGCAGCGTCGCGAACAGGTGGGCCGGGATCCACTCCGCCGTCTGCGCCACGAACGATGCGTTCGTGATGCCGAGCGTGGCCTCGATCGGGTTGAGTGCCGGGAGCCAGCTGCCCTGCGGCTGCGTGTTGCTTCTGTATCCCTGCGGCGTAGTGGGAGACGTCTGCATCTTGGTGAGGCCGTAGATGTTGTTGTCCAGCATCAATGCGACCATGTCCACGTTGTACCGGGTGGCGTGCACCCAGTGACCGGCGCCGATGGATACGCAGTCGCCGTCCCCCATCACCACGAACACGTTCAGGTCGGGCCGGTTGAGCTTGATGCCGGTAGCCACCGGAAGAGCCCGTCCGTGCAGGCCGTGGAATCCGTAGGTCTTCATGTAGTGGGGAAACCGGCTCGAGCACCCGATCCCGGACACGAACACCGTCTCTTCCGGCTTGAGCTGCTCGTCCGCCAGCAGTCGCTGGGCGGCCGTGAGAACCGAGTGATCGCCGCAACCGGGGCACCAGCGGGCGCGAGCGCCCTCGTAGTCGGCCAGCCCGTATTCGCGGTCTTCCTCCATCGGCGTGAGCAGCGAGCAACAGGAGAGGCTCATGAGGCGCCCCCTTTCTGCGTATGGGCCCGGATCACGTCGTGGATCGCGCCCGGTCTCAGGGGCTCGCCCAGCACCCGCGTCCAGCAGTCCACGTCGACCAGCGTCTGCGCCCTGAGCAGCCAGGCGAGCTGGCCCCGACGCCGGTTTTCCTCTGTGATGTAGGGCATGTCCGGATCGTCGCTGTAGTTGATCTCCACGGTCATGACCTTCTTGAACCGACCGAAGATCTCCTTGAGGCCGGGCTCCAGAGGCGACAGGAAGCGCAGGTGCAGGGACGACACGGACCGTCCTTCGTCCCTCGCCCGATCCACCGCCTCCTCGATCGCGCCCTTCGTGCTGCCCCAGCCGACCACCAGGAGATCACCGGATTCTGCCCCGTACACCGCAGGCGGTCTCAGGGTGCTCTGGAAGACCGCGACCTTGCGGCTCCGCATGGCCGAGCTCTTCTGGTTGATCGCCGAGTCGTACGCGACCCGGCTCTTCTCGTCGTGGGCGAGGCCGGTGAGCGTGTGCATTCCGCCCGGCGTGCCCGGTATGAACCGACGGGAGAGGCCCGTTTCCTCGTTCCACTCGTACGGCCGCTTGCCCTCCGGAACCGGCGACATGTCCGGTGCCGCTCCCTGCCACGCCGGGTCGAGCGCGGGTCGCGGGAACGGTTGCACGCCGGTCGCCAGGTTGGCGTCGGTCAGCACGATGACCAGGGTGCGGAAGGTCTCGGCGATCCGCCGCGCCGTGGTCATGGTGTGGAAGCACTCCTCGATGGTGGCCGGGGCCAGCACGATGTGAGGGGCGTCGCCCGGTTGGCCGAACACGGCCGCCAGGAGATCCGACTGCTCCACCTTCGTCGGCAGGCCCGTGCTCGGTCCTCCGCGCTGCACGTCCACGACGACGAGCGGGATCTCGGCCATGACCGAGAGCCCGAGAAACTCGGTCTTGAGCGCCAGGCCGGGACCCGAAGTGATCGTGAAAGCGACCTTGCCCGAGTACGAGGCCCCGATCGCCACTCCGGCGGCCGCGATCTCGTCCTCCGCCTGGTGAACGATGCCACCGAACTTGTAGAACATCTCACCCAGCTGGTGAGATACCGAGGTGGCGGGAGTGATCGGATACATGGCGGCGAGATCCATGCCGGCAGCCACGGCGCCGTACGCGATGGCCTGGTTGCCGTTCATCACCAGGGTGTTCTCGGCGGAGAGCTTCGGCTCGACCTCGATCCGGAGGTCCAGGTTCGCATCGGCCCACGAGTAGCCCAGCTCGAGCAGCTCGTGGTTCCGTTCCGTGATCTCCGGCGCCTTCTTCCGGAACGCGTGGGCGATCTGATTTCGCGCGAGCTCCATGTCCCGGTCGAACATCCAGCAGAGGATGCCGAGCGCGAACATGTTCTTTCCCTTGCGCGGATCGTCGACGATGGTGAGGCATTCCTCCTCCATCGGGACTTCGATGATCCGGTAGTTCCCGGCGCCCAGCTCCTCCATGCCGGCGACCCATGCGGCCCGGATATCCTCGTCCTTGTGGGTCGCCCACATGTTCTCGATCAGGAGGATCGCGCCGTCCTCGATCGCGTCGAGACGATGCCGGGCCAGCAGGACCTGCTCGTTGAACGCGACCGCCACGTTCGTCCTGTCCCCCCAGTTGGTGACGACCTCCTCACCGATCCGGATACGGTTTCCGCTGGCTCCCGCGGGGCTGCGAGGTGGTGGCTGGATCTCCGCCGGGATGATCTCCACCGTCCAGACGCCGTTGCCCATCTTGGCGCTCACGGCGCCGAACGTCTGTCCACACTTCTGCGCCCCTTCACCCGAATCGGAGACGATCTCCACCGTGCAGCGGGGGTATCGAAGCGTCTGGACCCGACCCGTCTCTTCCTCCGTCTTCACCGCAGTATTCTCACTCACCAGAGCTCTCGTCGTGATTGAAGTTCACCTGCGCTCCGTGCTCGCCCGGCGACCCGGGGAGTCCTGCCCGGAGGCGATTCCGAGCCGTACGGAGCCGTTCCGGGTGGTGCATCATCCATGCCTGTCCCGACGCGCAGCCAGCCGCCCGTCCCGTCGCGGAAAGTCGCGCCGTGGGCGCCCGGCCGGGGCGGTGCCGTGCGGACCTCGACGGGACAACTTGTCAGTAGCCTGACCACGCGTGACTTATTGTCCCGAACGCTCCCGAACCTCGGCCGGAAGGGCACCCGCGGGAGAGACCCGGACCGCCGCGCGTCGCGCCGATGGGCTCTACCGTCCCGTCCCACCTTCTCCGTTCGCACCTTCCGGCTCGACGACGCCGATGTAGGGAAGAGCCCGGTAATGATCGGCGAAGTCCAGGCCGTAGCCGACCACCCACTCGTCCGGGATGTCGAAGC
>NZ_JBZQEK010000089.1:0-1592 GCF_058719085.1 Candidatus Benthicola sp. | reverse complement strand
GACGGCCGAGTAGAGGAGGGCGAAACGACGCGCCATGCGGAAGCGCGGAGAGAGATCGAGGCGGTGGCGGTTGCGCCAGAAGAGCTTCGCGGGGTGCCGCACGAGGAAGGCGGCCACCGTTCCCATACCGACGGCCAGGCCGGCGCCGGAGGGTGCGAGCGCGAGCCCGAGGAGGATCGGTTCCGCGAGAAATCCCCACCCTCCATGCTCCACCGGGAAGGCGATCGTGCGGACGCGGGTTCGCGGGGCCTCGGTCATGGGGGCCGACACTAACACGGTCCGGGAACAGGCGGAAGTGCGGGATCAACCCCGCGAACGGTCGGGAGTCCCGACCGGGCCGGAGATCCCCGCCGTCCATTGCACCCGCGTGTACTGATATCTAATATATCAGTTGTCGGGAGAGGAGTGGCCCGTGCAGCCCGCGCGGACGCTTCCGTCTCTGCAGCTACCTTCGCGGGAGGCGACCTTGCCCGAGAGCGGGGTCCTCGTTTCCAAGTCGCTGCGCGAGCTCGTGTACGAGCACCTGCGCCGGGCGATCGAATCGGGTGAGCTCAAGCCCGGCTCGTTCATCGACCAGAAGAAGTTGGCCTCGGATCTCGGGATCAGCCGGCAACCACTCCGGGACGCCCTCATCCAGCTCGAGCTGGAAGGCTTCGTGGACGTGATTCCGCGCCGCGGGGTGGAGGTGCGGGAGCTCGGTCCGGATGACGTTCGGCACCTGTACGAGGTGATCGGGGCCCTGGAACGACAGGCGCTCCGGAGCTCTACGCTCGGGGACACGGATGTCCGGGAGATGCGTCGGTTGAACGAGGCCATGACCTCTGCCATCCGGGCCGACGACTTCGACGCCTACTACGACCTCAACCTCGCCTTTCACGACGTCTTTCTCGACCAGTCGGACAACCCGGCCCTGCTGCGCACGGTCCGGATCTCGAAGCAGCGACTCTACGACTTTCCGCGCGAACGCAGATTTCTCAAGGAGTGGGAGCTCGCCTCGATCCGCGAGCACGATCGGCTCATCGAACTGGTCGCGGGGGGGCACCTGGACGAAGCCGGCGACTTCCTCGAGGACGTTCACTGGTCCTTCCAGGTTCAGCACCCGTACCTGGCGGCCTACTATCACATGGACGGCACTGCGGGGGCATCGTCCGTCGAGGCCGGCGCCGCGGTGGAGGGGGACTGATGTCCACCCCGGTCACCGGGCTCATCTTCGACATCCAGCGCTTCAGCGTGCACGACGGTCCCGGCATCCGGACCACCGTGTTTCTGAAGGGATGTCCGCTCGCCTGCCGGTGGTGTCACAATCCGGAGGGAATGCGGGCCGCGCCCGAGATCCTCGTCACCGCCGCCCGCTGTATCGAGTGCGGCGCCTGTGTGAGCGCGTGTCCGCATTCGCTGCCTTCGGGCGTGGCAGGGGGCTGGTCCGGGTCCCGTTCTCAGTGCGAGGGCTGCGGACGGTGCGCCGAGATCTGTCCGACTGGCGCCAGGCGGAGCGTGGGACGGGAGATCACGGTCGAAGCCCTGGTCGAAGAGGTGCTGCGCGACGACATCTTCCACCGGCGTTCGGGGGGCGGCATCACCTTTTCGGGCGG
>NZ_JBZQEK010000088.1:0-67276 GCF_058719085.1 Candidatus Benthicola sp. | reverse complement strand
GTGGCAGCCGATCCCCGTGCCGCTGCGCTTCCCGGCAGTGCGGGCAAAGACGCGCGTCATCCGGAATGACCGCCTCGCACTTGTTGCACTGCTTCATGAGACCCCTTTCCCCGGGTCGACAGCTTCCTCATCTGAAGATACTCCAGCGGCGTCCGCGCTGATCCAGCGGACCAGGAAGGATCCTCCCACGAGTATGGTGATGTAGTTGAGGAAGAAGCGCCATACCGCCGTGTATGCGACCAGGAGGTTGTCCGCCAGGAAGGGGCTCATCAGCGCCGGAGCCAGCATCTCGCCCACTCCGCTGCCGCTCGGTGTCGGCATGAAGTAAAGGAGGAACTGCAGCAGGATGTGAAGAGTGACCACGTCCCAGAACTCCGCCATCACTCCGAACCCCCTGAGAATCACCCAGCCGAGAGCGAAACGGGCCCCGAACTGGAGGACGTTGGAGAGAACTGCGAGAACGAGAGCGAGCTTCCCCTTCCGCGCGTAGATGACCAGGCTGCCATGGAGCTCCTGCAGAACTTGCAGGACCTTCCGGATACGGCGCGATCGACCGAAGATCCGAAGCAGGAGCAGTCGGGGAAGGCGCGGCGCGGCGGCGAATAGGAGCACGAGCGTTCCCACGCCGGCGAAGCCGAGCGCCGACCACTCGAACAGCGTTGCGGCAGAGATGTTCGCCACGGGAAGCCGAATGTGCTCGATCGCGTCAGCCGCCCCGAAGAACCACGCCCCGAAACCGGCAAGCGACAGGAACGTCAGATTCACGATGACGCTTGCGAAGTTCGTCGCGACCGTGCGACCGAGAGAGACGCCGCTTCGGACCAGCCCATAAAGGAGGGCCGGGCCACCGCCGGTCCCGGAGGGCGTCAGGTACGCCAGCGCGGCGGAGACGCCACCGATCTGAGCGCAACGCCGGTAGGGTAAACGAATGCCGAGGGGACGGGTCAGCAGCCAGATCCGAATGCCGCTGCCGAAGAAGTCCATCGAGGCGAGCGCCAGGGCCGGAATCGCCCACCGCAGATCGAAGTGCCGGAATCCGCTCAGGCTTCCTTTCAAGTCCTGCGTGATCAGGAAGAGGGCCGTGAAGCCGAGTATCGTGGCGACCGCGAACACGGTGATCCCGGCTCTCACCGCCCCCGGCGGGACTCGGAACGAAGGGGACGAATTGGAGGGTGCGATTTCGGACATTCGACCAGGGTTCCGGGAGCGGCTCGGCCTGACGGCGGCGAAGCTCATGAACAGGGGACCTCGTCGCCGCTGGCTGGCTTCAACGGACTCGGGTAGCATAATACCGTTCGAAGCGCTTCCTGGGGAGCGCCGGCGTTCCACCGTGAGATCGAGCGAAGCACGTGAAGAGATACTCGGCCTTCGACCCACCGGAATACCTCGAGTGGGAGGCGGACGACAGACTCCTGCTGGAGTACGGGGAGAGGTGGAAGTCCAGTCCGGAAAGGGCCGCCGTCATCGAAGCCCTCGACGACGAGGCGCTTCTGGACCTGTACCGTGGTCTGGTGCGGTTCCGGCTCCACGACATCGCCCTGAAGCGGTGGGTAAAGCGAGGGGTGATCTCGAAGGCGTGGCTCGGAACGGGAGAGGAAGCGGTCACCGTCGGCGCCGTTCACGCACTCCGCCGGATTCCGGGGGGTGACGTGGTGGCGCCGATGATCCGGAACGCGGGTGCGTGTCACGAGATGGGCCTTCCGCTCAGCGACCTGTTCCGCGCCTACCTCGGAACCGCCGACGCGCCGACGCGCGGACGAGATCTACACGTCGGGGACCCTTCGCGGGGGATCATCGCGCCGATCAGCATGGTGGGTTCGGTGTCGACCGTGGTGAATGGTTATGCGCTGGCCTTCCGAAAGCGCGGTGAGGAACGCGTTGCGATGACGTGGATCGGCGATGGTTCCACCAAGACCGGAGAGGTGCACGAAGCGCTGAACTTCGCTGCGGTTCTGCGACTTCCCGTGGTTTTCGTGATTCAGAACAACCAGGTTGCTCTCGGGACGCCTGTGCGGGTTCATCACAGGGTCGGAGACTTCTCCGGGTGGGGTGCCGCCTACGGCATGAGAGCGCTCTCGGCGGACGGCAACAACGTGCTGGATGTGCATGCGGCGGCCGTGCTCGCCACCGAGGAATGCCGTTCGGGCCGCGGACCCGTGATGATCGTAGCGGAGACGTTCCGGATGGGAGGGCACGCGACGCACGACGAGACCGAGGCACGCCGACAGCTCGAGCCACAGCTGTTCCGCGAGTGGGGAAGGCGCGACCCGATCGGCCTGTACGAGGAGTTCCTCTGCCGGGGCGGGCGCGCCCTGGCCGGGGAAGACGGGCGACCCCGGGAGCCGCGGGAGACGGAGGCCTGGAATCGACAGCTTCTCTCGAGCATCGAAGAGGACGTGCGGCACGAGGTGGACGTTGCCGAGCGAGAGGCGCTGCAAAGCCGGGATCGTTCGCCGGCCGAGCCCGGCCCAGGCGAAATCCAGGACTGCTACGGCCTCAGCCGATCGTAGGCGGCATCGATCAGGCCGCCCAGGGTGGAGCCATCTTCGGGCGCGGTCGCGTAGGACAGCCGCTGGAGCCAGGTCTCCAGCTGCGCCTCGCGCAGGGCCCGCAGGACCCGGCTGGCCACGCGGCGGGAGGCACCGGGACCGGCTTCGGGAAGGCCGATGACGATTCTGTCATCCGTGTGACGCGCCACGAGATCATACTCACGCAGCTCTGCCCGAAGGGTGGCGACGGCACTTCGGAGAGTCCGGAGGTCGGGAGGCGAAAGTCGCAAGGCCAGGAGGCCGAACGGCCTTGCATACCGTCGACAGCGCTTCAACTCTGCGCCGGCGAGACTGTCGAATCCCTCCCGATTGTAGGCGCCGGTGAGTGGGTCGCGATAAGGAAGGAAGGGAGAGCCCTCGGCCAGGTGCCGTCGGATGCGGAGGGCGCGGCGGACATCGGCATGCCCGGTCCGGCTCGCGGCCTGCCGCAGCTTCTCCCCTGCGGAGGCCGCCGATTCGAACGTCTCCATCAGCACGTGCAGCCGGTCGGACGTGGGTCTCTGACGCATGTTCTGCCAATCCGCCTGCATTTGCCAGAGCCTGCCTTCCATCTCGGTGACGAGGTTCTCGAGTCTTTCTCCGAACGGGGCGTGCGAGGCGCCGGGTTCCCGTCCGGATTCGCTCAGCCGATGCCGCGAACGATCGATGAGCCCACCGGCCGCCAGGATCAGCGTCGAGCAACGATCGGCGAGGCGGCGCAGGAGGACGAGGATGCGCTCGAGACCGGCGTCGAGGTCACCGACGGCCAGGTCTCGCCAGGCTCGGGTGACTTCCCAGAGCATCGAGTCGATTTGCCGGCTGGCAGCCACGATGGCATGCGGCTCGGGTCTGGCTGGAGGGACTCTCCGGGCGAGGTGGACGGCGGATTCCGACGCTGGAGCCCTTGAGGTCGGTCCTGCATCGGCCGAGGATGCCAACTGATCCAGGCGGACCAGTACCCGATCGGCGCGAGCTCTCACGTCCGCGAGAGCGTCTGCCGAGGGGTCGTCGCGGAAGGTCTTCCAGTCTTCCTGCAGACGGCCAAGTAGCCGCTCAATTTCGCGCAGGCGAGCCAGAAGGCCGTATCCATCCGTCCGATCGCTCATGTCCTCTGCCGGCTCCGGGGTGAAGCGTAACGCCGACGAGCCGCGCAAAATGAGCCCGGACATCGGCCCGCGCGGCGGCTGCGTCGCATCGAAGCTCATGCCGTGCATTCTCCGTGCCTCTCCGACCGGGGAGGAGGTTGACGCGGGACAACCTGCATGTAGCTTGCGGGTCTCACGAAGCGGCGTCACGCGCACCGGACTCAAGCCTTGCTGCGAATCACCTTTCTCGGCACTTCCTCGTCGCGCCCCACGGTACGCCGGGGTGTATCCTCGCTGGCCGTTCAGCGGGAGGGAAGCCTGTTCCTGTTTGACTGCGGTGAGGGCACGCAGCGCCAGATGATGCGATTCGGCGTCGGCTTTTCGGTTCGTGAGATCTTCATCACACACCTGCACGCAGACCATTATCTCGGACTGCCGGGACTGGTGCGCACGATGAGCCTGCAGGGGCGTGAAGAGGACCTCGTCGTCTGGGGTGCCGAAGGTTCGGAGGGCGTACTGCGTGCTGCGGTCGAGCTGGGGGGCGATCGCCTTCAGTTCAACGTGTCCATCCGAGAGCTGCCCGCGGGCGAAGCAGCACAGTACGAGGGGTTCTCGATTCGGGCGTTTCCGGTGGAGCACACCCCCACGTCGATCGGGCTGGCGCTCGTGGAAGACACCCGTCTCGGCCGCTTCGACGTGGACAGGGCGCGACGGCTCGGCGTGTCCGAGGGACCCGATTTCGGTCGACTGCACAGGGGCGAAGACGTCCGGACCGAAGACGGATCGCTCGTTCGCGGCTCGGATCTGGTCGGTCCACCGCGGCCGGGGAGAACGGTGGTGTATTCGGGGGACACCCGGCCGTGTGGTTCGACGGTGGCCGCGGCCCGCGGAGCGGACCTCCTGATTCACGAGGCGACGTTTTCCGAGGAGGAAGTTCGGCGGGCGCGGGACACCCGCCATTCTACCGCTCGAGAGGCGGCGACGGTGGCCGCCGAGGCCGAAGTGGGTCAGTTGGTGCTGACGCACTTCAGCGCGCGTTTCTCGGAACAGGCGCATCGCCTGGTCGAGGAGGCGGAGAGCGTTCACCCGGCGGTTGCCGCCGAAGACGGATCCACCTTCGAGGTCAAGCTCACGGAAGGTGGGAACGGGGGGGGCGGGTGATCGAGGCCCGAATACCCGGTGACAAGTCCATCGCGCACCGGTTCCTGATTCTTGGAGCGCTAGCGGAGGGTAGCTCGTCACTGGAGAACGTACCGCAGTCGCTCGATGTTCGGAGTACCGTGAAGTGCCTCCGTTCGCTGGGGGCCCGGCTCGAGGATGGGGGGGACGCAACGATGCGGGTCGAGGGGCCGGCGGCGTGGCGTTCGCCCGAGTCGCCTCTCGACTGCGGCAACAGTGGCACCACGGCTCGTCTTCTGACGGGCCTGTTGACGGGACTCGGGCTCGAGGCGGAGCTGACCGGAGACGCGTCTCTGCGCAAGCGGCCGATGGATCGGGTCGTTTACCCTCTTCAGGCGATGGGAGGAAGGGTTCGCTACACGAAGTCTGCCCATCGGTTGCCGCTGCGGGTCGAGGGCAGGGCGAGTGGAGGACTGCGTCCTCTCCGGTACCGTCCGCGGGTCTCTTCGGCGCAGGTGAGGGGGGCGCTGCTGCTGGCGGCGATCACCGCGCGGGTAGATCTGGAGATCATCGACCGGTTGCAGCCGAGAGATCACACCGAGCGGATCCTCACTTCACTGGGTGCACCGATCACGGCCGATGCAGAGGACGAGGGCGACCGAATCCGCCTGTCCGCAGCCGGGTGGGACGGTGGCCTCTCTCCTCTTCAAGCCCGGGTGCCCGGCGACCCCTCGGCTGCGGCCTTCCTGGCGGTGGCGGCTCTGCTGGCGGGACGCATCGTGAAGTTCCGCGGGGTGGGTTTGAACCCGCGGCGGACCGGTTGGGTCCGTTTGCTCGAGCGCATGGGCGCCGGAGTCGAGATTCGGGGTACAGGACAGGAAGCGGGAGAGCCGGTGGGGGATCTCACGGTGACGCCCGCGCCCCTGGCGCCTTTCGAAATCGGTCCGCGAGATGTGCCCGGGCTGATCGACGAGCTTCCGGCGCTGACCGTGCTGGCCAGCCGGCAGCGCGGGGTCTCCGTCATTCGCGGCGCGGCCGAGCTGCGGGTGAAGGAGAGCGACCGATTGGCCCTGTTGGCGGAGAACCTGGAGTCACTGGGTATACAGTGCGCGCAGACGGAGGATGGGCTCCGCGTGGTGGGCGGGAATCCGAGGGAGGGGATCGTTCGGACCGGTGGAGATCATCGGATCGCAATGGCGTTCGGAGCCTTGAACGGGAGCTCCGGCTCGAGGATTCAGGTCGATGATCGGGAGTGCGTCGCGGTGTCGTTTCCGGGCTACTGGGAGGCGCTGGCCGAGGTTCTGACCGGGCACGAGAGCGTATGAGCGGGATTACGATCGCGATCGATGGACCGGCCGCATCCGGGAAGAGCACGACCGCGGCACGCGTCGCGGAGGCGCTCGGCTATCAGCATCTGAACTCGGGCTTGCTGTATCGGGCGATCACCTGGGCGGCCGTGACGGGCGACCGGGCGTGCGATGAGACCTTCGCGGGGTGGCTGTCCGGCCTCGACATCCGACTGGTGCGGCATGACTCCGGTTTCCGGGTGACGATTGACGGTGTCGATCCGGGTTCGGACCTGGTTTCGCAGGCGATTTCTGATCATGTGTCAGAGATTTCCGCACGTCCGCGGGTTCGGGGGAGGGTGCTGGAACTCCTGCGGAGCGAGGGGCGCGTGGGAGGCATCGTCTGCGATGGCCGTGACATCGGCACGGTAGTGTTTCCCGATGCCGAGCTCAAGATCTTCCTGGTGGCTTCGCCGGAGGAGCGAGGGCGGAGGCGGCTGCTCGATCTCGGCGTCGACCCCACGCCGGCGCGCGTGGAGGCCGAGGCGCGGCGATTGGGGGCCCGGGATGAGGCGGATTCGAGTCGGGACCTGGCTCCGCTTCGTGAAGCGGAGGACGCCGTGCGTTTGGACACGACACGCATGGGGCCGGAAGACGTGGTGCGACGTATCCTCGAGCTGGCTGAAGAGCGCGGCGCGGCCTTCGGTTGACGGTATGAGAAGGCAGGTCTAGTTTTCCGTGCTATTGTCCGTGTATCTGAGGTCGTGGAACTTGAACCCCTGAGCGCGCCCATCGACGGATCCGCTGGCAGGAGAAGCGTCTACGCTTTCCTGCCACATATTTTTTTGGGATTCCGGGGCGGACGCCAAACGTGAACGGTACACTTCGAATGAGCACGAAGGACGAGCAGATCACCGCCAACGAGAATCCGGTCGAAGACCTGGACGAGACCCTTCCGAAGGACCCTCCCCAACAGGAAGACACCGAAGCCGGAGCGGAGCCGGGAAACGGCGACGCGGAGTCGCCGCCGGTTGAGGATGTGACGGCGGAGGAAGGGGTCGAGGCCGACGCGCCGTCGACGGATGAGACACCCGAAGTCGCCGAGGCGGAGGCCGAGGAGCCCTCCGATAGCTCGGAGACGGTCCTGGATGAGGAGCCCGCGCCCATCGGTGCTGCGGCCAGGCTGGAGGTAGAGGACGAGGAAGCCGGCTGGACGACCGTCGCTTTCGGGATGGCCGAGGGCATGTCGGTCGAACAGCTGGAGGGCGGTGAATACTCGTCCGAAGAGTTCGACGAGATGATGGCCCTCTACGAGGACACCCTCAGCGAGATCGCCGAAGGCGAGATCGTCAAGGCGCGAGTGCTCCGGAAGTCGGACACGGCCGTGATCCTCGATGTCGGCTTCAAGTCCGAGGGCCTGATCCCGCTGGAGGAGTTCCGGGACCCTGACGCTCTCGAGCCCGGGGACGAGGTCGAGGTGTTCCTCGAGAGCCTCGAGGATCAGGAAGGCGTGGTCGTCCTTTCCAAGAAGAAGGCGGACTTCCTGCGCGTGTGGGAGAAGATCAAGGAGGCCTACGACGAGGATCGTACCGTTCCGGGCATCCTGAAGCGCAAGATCAAGGGGGGAGTTACCGTCGACCTCATGGGTGTCGATGCGTTCCTCCCGGGCTCGCAGATCGCGCTCCGTCGCGTGCCCAACGTGGACGAGCTGATCGGCCAGGAGTACGAGTTCAAGATCCTCAAGTTGAACAAGCGACGCCGGAACATCGTCGTCTCGCGTCGCGTCATCCTCGAAGAGGAAAGGGCCGAGAAGCGGGAGTCGCTCAAGGAGGAACTCGAGGTCGGACAGGTGCGCAAGGGAGTCGTGAAGAACATCACGGACTTCGGAGCGTTCATCGACCTCGGCGGGATGGACGGGCTGCTCCACATCACCGATATGTCGTGGGGCCGGATCGGCCACCCCTCCGAGCTCTGCCAGATCGGCGACGAGCTGGAGGTCAAGATTCTCGACATCGATTGGGATCGCGAGCGTATCTCGCTCGGCCTCAAGCAGTTGCAGGCCTATCCGTGGGAGGACGTGGCGGCGAAGTATCCGGTCGGGAGCCGGGTCCGCGGCCGGGTGGTCTCGATCACGAACTACGGGGCGTTCGTGGAGCTGGAGAAGGGCGTGGAGGGCCTGGTCCACATCTCCGAGATGAGCTGGACGCGGAACGTGCGTCACCCGTCCCAGATCGCGTCGATCAACGACGAGATCGAGTGCGTGGTGCTTCGGGTGGACGAGGAGGAGAAGAAGATCTCCCTCGGCATGAAGCAGACCGAGGAGGACCCGTGGCTCGCGCTTCCGGCCAAGTACCCGGCCGGCACGAAGATCCGGGGTGTCGTCCGGAACCTGACGTCGTTCGGGGCGTTCGTCGAAGTCGAGCCCGGAATCGACGGACTCGTCCACATCTCCGACATGAGCTGGACCCGTCGAGTGCAGCATCCCTCGGAGGTCGTTCGCAAGGGCGAAGAGGTCGAGGTCCTCATCCTGAGCATCGACCCGGACCAGAAGAGGATCTCTCTCGGCCTCAAGCAGGTCGAGGATGATCCCTGGTACGAGCTGGCTCAGCAGTTCGAGCCGGGCACGGAGACCGGGGGGCATGTGGTGCGGCTCCTCGACAAGGGGCTGGTGGTGGATCTCGGAGACGATGTGGAGGGTTTCGTGCCGATCTCGCAGCTCGGGGTCGAGGAGGAAATCGGCGAGCCGGCGGACCGCTTCGTGGAAGGCGACCGCCTGGAGCTCAAGGTCCTCGAGTCCGATCCGATCAACCGGAGGATCGTCCTCGCGGTGACGGGTGCCCCGGGCGTAGAGGAGCGAGAGGCCGCCCGCGCCGAGGCAGGGGATGGGGAAGCCGCGGCCGGCGAAGAGCCTTCCGAAGAGAGCTCTGAGGAGGAACTCGAGGCGTTCGCGGAAGAATCGGACGGGGAGGAGGAGGCGGCTGCCGGGGATTCCGAAGCCGCGGACGAGGTCGGGGACGCGGAAGCGGAGGCGGAGCCGGAGGCGCCCGCGGCCGAAGAAGAGACCCCGATCGGTGACGACACGGACACCGTCGAGGTGACGGACGAGGCCGAAGGGGCCGAAGAGGCCGTAGAACCCGAGGCGCAGGACGAGGAAGAGCCGGAGGAGGAGGAAGATCCGGAGAAGGACTCGGCTTCCTGATCCCAGGCGATCCTTGAGTCAGCGCGAGTCGCCTCGCAGGGGGCCCGGCGGGTGACGTCGGGCCCCCTGCTTCTTTGAAGGAAGAGGAATGCGCGGTTTCACCCTGACGTCCATGGTAATCTGGATGGGATGCGCCAGCACCACCGCGGCGCCTCCGAATCCAACTCCGGTACCGCCCGCGAGCGACGCTCCGGCCTCGGAAGAGTTCGCAGACCGGGGGGATCTCGATCGCGCCACGGACCTCCTCGCGGATGGAGACCGGATCGCGGCGGCGATTCTCGCCGACTCGTTGTGGGCCGAGTGGCTGGCGACGGTCTCCATGGACCCGGGGACCGCGGAAGATCTGACCGATCTGCTCGACCTCCTCGGAGCCGAGGATCGGGCGGCGGAATTCCTCCTTCGAGCTCCATTCGAACTCGATTCGGGGCTCCGCGATCGCCTCAGGGACCTCTCGGCCGGGCTCTCGATCGCCGAACTGGAGGCCCTCCTCTCGATCGGAGACGGTCGAGCCGAGGCGCGCTCCGTTCTCCTGGCCGAGCTTGCCGTGGCCCTCGCCGAGGCGGACCACCCGGAACGGGCCTCCGAGGTGGCGGAGAGCGTGCTGGAGGGCTCGCCGGGTGGACGGGAACGCGACCGGGCCGGGGACGTCCTCGAGGGCCGCACGGAGCCCGTTCCCGGACCGGTACGAGTGGGTGTGGTGCTACCGTTGAGCGGACGATTCGCCAGCGTCGGCAGCCAGATCCTCGAGGGAGCCATGCTGGCGCTCGAACAGCGCTCCGCGGCAGGCGGCCTCTCCCCCGTCGAGCTGGTGATTCGGGATGACAGTTCCCTCGTGGAGACCGGCATCGCACAGGTCGAGGCGCTGGAGGAGGAGGACGTAATCGCCGTGCTCGGCCCGCTGCGAACGGAAGCTCTCGCGTCTGCTGCGATTCGTCGAGAACACGACGACCTCCTCATCCTCAGTCCTACGGCATCGGAGGCGCCGGTGCGTTTCCTGGACGCCTATACGCTCTGGGACCGGGACCGTCGGGAGTCGGATGTGGCAACGACCCTGATCGACTGGATGGCCGGAGAGATGGGCATCGGGACGTTTGGAGTCCTGTACCCCGAGGCGTCCGCGCCCGCCGTGCAGGCACTGCTGGACCGAGCCCCGGAACTGGATGTCGAAGTGATCGCGGTTCAGCCCTACACGTCGGATTCCACGACGTTCGGCGTGCCGATCGAAGCGGTCGCGGCGGCCGAGCCGGAGGCCGTCATCGTGCTTTCGGACCGTCCCCGCACCGTTCTTCAGCTGGCCCCGCAGCTCGTCTACTACGGCCTGCGACGCTGGGTGATCGGGGGCGATGCGAACTGGTCCGATCCCGGGGTGGTCCGGCGTCTCGAGGCGAGCTATGCCGATCATCGCCTCGTGTCCACGTACGTCGACCAGATCAGTCCGGGGACTCCGTGGCAGGCGTTTAAAGACGCTTATGAGGCAGAGTATCGTAAAACGCTCAGCGATAATATGTTTACGGCATTGGGATATGATGCCATGCGGTTGATCCTCGAGGGGGCGCCCGAAGTGGACCCGGCACGCCGTGGGGCCATCGGCCGGGCCATCCGGCGAGGTACCTTTCGCGGTGCCACGGGGGACCTCGGGGTGGACCGGCTGACAGGCGAGCTGCGACGGGATGTCTTCGTTCGAGTGATTCAGGATGGTGAGCTTCGAGTCCCGGTGCCGGAAGAGATGATGGAGTGGGCGGTCGAGCAGCTGGAGCTGGAGGAGTTCCTGAAGGCTCTGGAGGAAGAGAAGGAAAAGGAACAGTCGAACGAGGATGGAGGAGGCCGATGAGCGCTCGGGAGAGCCTGAAGCGCCTCGAGGCCGAGCGCCGTCGAACGCTCGAGGGCGGAGGAGCTGCACGCCTCGCGAGGCAGCACGAGAAGGGGAAGCTCGGAGCGAGGGAGCGGCTGGCTCTTCTGCTGGACGACGGATCGTTCATCGAGCTCGACCGCTTCGTCGAACACCGCTGCGTCGACTTCGGACTCGACGAACAGCGAATTCCGGGGGACGGGGTGGTGACGGGCTACGGTCGAATCGATGGCCGCACCGTGTACGTGTTCAGCCAGGACTTCACCGTGTTCGGAGGCTCGCTGTCCGAGGCTCACGCCGAGAAGATCTGCAAGGTCGTCGACCTGGCGATGCAGAATGGCGCACCCGTGGTGGGGCTGAACGACTCCGGTGGGGCTCGGATCCAGGAAGGCGTGGCCTCGCTCGGGGGGTATGCCGAACTGTTCCTGCGCAACACTCTGGCCTCCGGCGTGGTTCCTCAGATCAGCGTGATCCTCGGGCCTTGCGCCGGAGGTGCCGTGTATTCCCCGGCGATCACCGACTTCGTCTTCATGGTCGAGGGAATCAGCCACATGTTCGTGACCGGCCCGAACGTGGTGAAGACGGTGACGCACGAAGACGTCTCCTTCGAGGAACTGGGGGGAGCAGAAGTGCATGGGACGAGATCCGGGGTCGCGCACTTCTCCCATGCCACGGAGGTCGAGAGCCTGCGGTCGGTACGCAAGCTCCTCTCGTATCTGCCTGCCAACAACGCCGAAGATCCGCCGGCGTGCGAAACGGAAGATCCTCACGATCGGGCGGACGAGGAGCTGCTCGACGTCATTCCGGATGTTCCGACGCAGCCCTACGACATGCACGAGGTGATCGGACGGGTCGTGGACGATGGAGAGTTCCTCGAAGTGCATGCCGGCTACGCCCGGAACCTGATCGTCGGCTTCGCCCGGCTGGGAGGACGATCTGTCGGGATCGTCGCGAATCAACCCGCCGTGCTGGCTGGCGTGCTCGACATCGACGCGAGTCGCAAGGGGGCCCGTTTCGTGCGCTTCTGCGACGCGTTCAACATTCCGATCCTCACCTTCGAGGACGTTCCCGGCTTCCTTCCCGGGGTCTCCCAGGAGCACGGAGGCATCATCCAGCACGGAGCCAAACTGCTGTATGCGTACTGCGAGAGCACGGTTCCGAAGCTGACCGTGATTACCCGCAAGGCGTATGGCGGGGCCTACGACGTGATGTCCTCGAAGCACATTCGTGGAGATCTCAACTTCGCATGGCCGACGGCGGAACTCGCGGTCATGGGACCGAAAGGCGCCGTGGAGATCCTGTACCGGCGGGAGCTGGCCGACGCGGAGGATCGCGAGTCGCGCGTGGCCGAGCTCGAGGCGGAGTTCAGGGAGCGTTTCGCTCACCCATTTCTGGCCGCCCGGCGAGGATTCCTGGACGATGTGATCGACCCGCGCGAGACGCGAGCCCGGCTCATCTCCGGTCTGGAGATGCTCGGCAACAAGAGACAGCGTAATCCTCCGCGTAAGCACGGCAACATCCCGCTGTGAGGTGGCTGCTTGTTCGATAAGGTCCTCATCGCGAACCGGGGTGAGATCGCGGTCCGGGTCATCCGTGCCTGCCAGGAACTCGGAGTCCGCACGGTGGCGGTCCATTCCGAGGCGGATCGACATGCACCTCACGTCCTCCTGGCAGGTGAGGCCGTGTCGATCGGCCCACCGCCGGCGGCCGAGAGCTACCTGAACATCGAGGCCATCCTCGAGGCCGCGCGGTCCACCGGAGCGCAGGCCGTGCATCCGGGCTACGGATTCATGGCCGAGAGTCCGGACTTCGCGCGGCGCGTGGTGGGCGCAGGACTCGTGTTCGTGGGCCCCACCGCGGAAGCGATCGCCGAGATGGGAGACAAGACCGCGGCTCGCGCCCGGATGGTCGCGGCGGGCGTTCCGGTGGTGCCGGGCTCCGATCCTCTGGAGGATCATCGAGACGGCGCCCGGGAAGGGGACCGGATCGGCTGGCCGGTGCTCCTCAAGGCGGTGGCGGGAGGTGGAGGAAAGGGTATGAGGGTCGTGGAGTCGGCCTCCGAGCTCCCCCGGGCCCTGGAGGCGGCACGCAGGGAAGCGGAACAGGCCTTCGGCGACCCCCGAGTCTACCTCGAAAAGTACCTTACGGATCCCCGGCACATCGAGATCCAGGTCATGGCGGACTCGGCCGGGCGAGCGATCCACCTCGGCGAGCGCGAATGCTCGATTCAACGACGACATCAGAAGTTGATCGAGGAGGCCCCGTCGGTTGCCGTTGACTCGGATCTTCGCAACCGGATGGGTGCGGTCGCGGTGGCCGCGGCCGAGGCCGTGGAATACCAGGGCGCGGGCACCGTCGAATTCCTGTTTCAGGACGATGCGTTCTACTTCCTCGAGATGAACACTCGGATTCAGGTCGAGCATCCGGTGACGGAACTGGTCACGGGGGTCGATCTCGTCCAGGAGCAGATCCGGGTGGCGGCCGGCCTGCCTCTGTCGGCCGAGCCAGCACCGAGCTGGCCGATGGGGCACGCGATCGAATGCCGGATCAGCGGGGAAGACCCCTTCCATGGCTTCTTCCCGTCGAGCGGTCGGATTCGGGCGTTCGAGGTGCCCTCCGGGCCCGGCGTTCGCTGGGACGGAGGCATCTCGGAGGGCTTCGAGGTCGGACTTCACTACGATCCACTTCTGGGGAAGCTGATCGTTCACGCGCCGACGCGTGCACAGGCGATCCTGCGGATGCGAAGGGCGCTCCGTGAGCTTCAGATCGAAGGTGTGCGAACCACTCAGCCCTTTCACCTCGCGGTGATGGACGAGCCCGATTTTCAAGCTGGAGATCTCTCCGTCCGGTACCTGGAAAGGCACCCGGCGCTCACGGATCCGGGCCCGGATGGGTGGCATGCCCAGGCCGCGGCGATCGCGGCCACGCTCCTTGAGCACCGATCGGACGTCCGGATCGCGGCTTCCGGCTTACCGCGAGCGAGGGCGGATGCGGAGATCAGCACGTGGCGCCGACAGTACACGGGGTGGGAATGACCGCGGACTTCACCGTTCGGGAATCGCGGCCCGGCGAGAGCACGGCCTCGGGCGCGGCGGTGGTGCCGATCACCGGCATTGCCGTCGGGGGCGATGGCGTGGGTCGGGAGAGCTCCGGTCGGGTGGTATTCGCCCCGCGCTCCGCGCCGGGTGACCGGGTCCTGGTGGAGATCTCCGAGTCGAGGAGCCGGTGGGCACGCGGTCAGGTTCGCGAGGTCCTCGAGGCGGGTCCGGGGCGCCGCCCTCCTCCGTGCCCACTCTACGATCAGTGTGGTGGTTGTCAGCTCCAGCACCTGAACCGATCCGCCCAGCTTCTGGCGAAGCGGGAGCTCGTTCGTGAGACGCTCCACCGGGTTGGAGATGTGCAGATCAGCGTGCCAGACCCTGTCGTGCGGGGGGGCGAGTTCGGTTATCGAAACCGGATGACGTTCGCGACCGGCCTCAGCGAGGGAAGGCCTGTGCGGGGTCTCCGGGCCTTCGAGGCGCCCGATGCGGTCGTCGACGTGCGTGTCTGTATGCTGGCGGAGGCACCCATCGTAGAGGTCTGGAAGACCATTTTCCATGCCTGGGCGCGGCAGCCCGAGCTCGCCCCCGGTAGCGGCACGCGGGTCACCGTGCGGGCCTCGGTCAGCGGCGAGGTGGATGTGCTGACAAGAGGTGTGACACCGATTCCCAGGCGGGAAGCCGAGCGCTTCGTGGAGTCGGTGCCCCGCCTCGTGGGCTGGCACCATGCGCCGACCGTGGGGGACGCCGACTGCGTAGCGGGTGCTCCGAGACTGTCGGACCGCTGGCAGGGCACGGATTTCGAGCTCCCGGCGGGGGTATTCCTGCAGGTGAACCGTGAGATCTCGACGGCGATGGACGCGTGGATCGACGAAAGAGCCGGGCCGCTGGAAGGCCGTCGGGTGCTGGACCTGTACGCGGGCGTCGGGGCGCGGGCGATCCGGTGGGCGAAGGAGGGCGCCGATGTGGTCTCCTGCGAGATCTCTGCCTCCGCGGCAACCGCCTGTCGCAAGGCTGCCAGATCGTCCGCGAACCTGACCGTTCTCGCGGACCGGGTCGAGGCGCAGCTCGAAAATCTGTTGCCGGCGGACCTCGTGGTGGTGAATCCGCCCCGGGCCGGTCTGTCCCGAGCGGTGACCGACCGGCTCTCGACGGGTGCGGCGGAGGAGCTGGTCTACGTGAGCTGCGATCCGGCCACGCTGGCCCGAGACCTCCAGCGATTGGGGAGCGGTTGGTCGGTGAGGGAGGTGCAGCCATTCGAAGCCTTCCCACAGACCGCCCACGTCGAGACGATCGCGTGGCTGAGCCGAGCGTGAGAAGCGGAGGCCGTCAGGCATGAGCGAGGACCGGTCGACCTACTTCGCGAGCATCGGCGACGAGACCCGCGAGGTGATCGTGGAGGACGGAGGCGTTCTCATCGACGGGGTTCCGCTCCGTGCCGATCTGTCGACGCTCTTCGGATCGGACCGCCGCCACCTCCGGCTGGACGGTCGATCCCTGTCGATCTTCGCGAGGCGCAACGAGCGGGGCTGGGTCGTCGAGCTCGAGGGACGCCAGTTCGAAATCACCGTCGAAGATGAGCGCGCCCGGCGGATTCGCGAGCTGGCGGCCCAGGTGTCACCGGTTCGCACGACCCGGGTGCTGAAGGCACCGATGCCCGGGCTGATCGTGCGGGTGGAGGTCACGGAGGGGCAGGAAGTCGAAGCGGGCGACGGACTGGTGGTCATGGAAGCGATGAAGATGGAGAACGAGCTGCGAGCCGAAGCTCCGGCTCGTGTCTCGTCGGTCGAAGTGCAAGCGGGCCAGGCGGTGGAACGCGACACCGTGCTTCTCACGATGGAGCCGAGGTGAGGATGCCGGACCGAGAGACGCCACGGACGACTTCAGGAATCGGAATCGACAGGGTGTACGGGCCGTCGGAAGCGCCGAGACCGGACCCCGGCGAACCCGGTGAGTGGCCCTTCACCCGGGGGGTCTACCCGGACATGTACCGGGGACGTCTCTGGACCATGCGCCAGTATGCGGGCTTCGGCACCGCGGAAGAGACGAACGAGCGCTTCCGGTATCTGCTGGACTCCGGACAGACTGGGCTTTCCGTTGCGTTCGACCTGCCGACCCAGATGGGCCTCGATTCGGATGACCCGAGAGCCGAAGGGGAAGTCGGACGCGTGGGCGTGGCGATCGACACGCTGGACGACGTCGAACGACTCTTCCGGGGAATCCCGCTGGACGGCGTATCCACGTCCATGACGATCAACGCGACCGCGGGGATCCTGCTCGCCATGTACGTGGCCCTCGCCGATGAGCGTGGCACGGACCGGGCGGAGCTCGCCGGAACCGTCCAGAACGACATCCTGAAGGAGTTCATCGCCCGGGGCACCTACATCTATCCCGTCGAGCCCAGCATGCGACTGGTCACCGACCTGTTCGCCTTCTGCTCCGAGGAGCTCCCACGCTGGAACAGCATCTCGATCAGTGGCTATCACATGCGCGAGGCGGGGGCGTCGGCTGTGCAGGAAGTCGCGTTCACGCTGGCCAACGGACGGGAGTACGTTCGCCGGGCCATCGAGGGCGGGCTCGACGTAGACCGGTTCGCGCCGCGGATCAGCTTCTTCTTCGCCGCACACAATCACCTGTTCGAGGAAGTCTGCAAGTTCCGAGCAGCCCGGCGGCTGTGGGCGCGGATCGTTCGCGAGGATTTCACGGGATCGGATCACAGCTGCCGCCTGCGTTTCCACACCCAGACGGCGGGCTCGACCCTGACCGCTCAGCAACCGTTGAACAACGTGGTCCGGGTGACGATTCAGGCGCTGGCGGGAGTACTTGGAGGCACGCAGTCCCTCCACACCAATAGCTATGACGAGGCGCTCGCTCTGCCCGGGGCGAGTGCGGCCCGACTGGCGCTCAGAACCCAGCAGGTGCTGGCCGAGGAGTCAGGGGTGGCGGACACGGTGGATCCGTTGGGTGGCTCCTTCTACGTCGAGGCGCTCACGGAGGAGATCGAGCGCGGCGCCCGCGCCTATCTGGACAGGATCGAAGAGCAGGGTGGGGCAGCGGCCGCCATTCCGTTCATGATCGAGGAGATCCACCGTTCGGCGTACGCGTGGCAGCTGGAAGTGGAGAGTGGGGAGCGACGGGTGGTGGGCGTGAACTCGTACCGGGACGAGGAGCCGCCTCACTCGGTCGACCGCCCCGATTTCGCTGGTCTGCAGCAGCAGCAGCGTCGCCGGTTGGCGGAAGTCCGCGAGGCCCGGGACGCGAACGTGGTCGAGGCAAAGCTCCGCGCGGTCGAGTCGGCGGCGAGGGACGGTCACAACCTCTTGCCGCCCATGGTCGACGCCGTCAAAGTCAGGGCCACGCTGGGTGAGATCAGCAGCCGCCTGACGGGCATCTGGGGTATCTACGGGGTTTGAGGGAACGGACCGGAAGGGGACGCATGCCGACGTACGAATACGAATGCCGGGACTGTGGACACGCTTTCGAGAGGTATCAGCGCATCAGCGAGGAGCCTCTGGAAGAATGCCCCGAGTGCGGTGGAAGGGTGAGACGATTGATCTCGAGCGGTGGAGGCCTGGTCTTCAAGGGTCCGGGATTCTACGCGACGGATTACCGGAACTCTGGCGCACCGAAGTCTCCCACGCAGGGGGAGAAGAAGGACTCGGGTTCGAAGAAGTCCGGCGGAAGCAGCTCCGATGCGGAACCCTGACGTGAGGGGCGAGCCCGCACGGGCCCTCGCCGACGCGCTGAAGGAGGCCGCGATGGCGGTGGGGGCCCCTTCGGATTTCGATCCGCAGGTCGAGAGACCTGGGGATCCGTCTCACGGCGACTTCGCCTCGAACGCGGCGCTGGTCCTGTCGGGTCGTCTGGGACGGGCGCCGAGAGACCTGGCCCGGGAAATCGCCGCGGCCCTGGATCTGGAGGACACGGGGATCGCAGACGTCTCGGTAGCGGGACCGGGATTTCTGAATTTCAGTCTTTCGGATCAGAGACTGCGGTCGGGACTGCGCGAGGTCCTCGATCAGGGAACTTCATGGGGACGATCGGAGTCCGACGCTCCGCTCCGGTACAACGTGGAGTTCGTCTCGGCCAATCCGACAGGACCTCTTCACGTGGCTCACGGCCGCGGAGCTGCGATCGGCGATGCGACCGCATCGCTGTTGGAGTGGACCGGGCACGAGGTGACGCGAGAGTTCTACGTCAACGACGCGGGGCGGCAGATCGAGCTGCTGGGTGAATCGATCGAGGCGCGTTGGTTGGAGGCGATGGGACGCGGAGGCGAGCTCCCGGCGGGCGGCTACCAGGGGGAGTACGTGAAGGATCTCGCTGAAACGGTAGCGCCAGAGATCGGGGACGATCGTCTTCTCGAGTGGGACCGAAGCGAGAGAGTCCGCGCCTTCAGCGATCGCGCCACACGGCTGCTGCGCGAGGAGCAGGCCCGAGACCTGGCCGATTTCGGGATTCGCATGGACGAATGGTTCGATGAGTCCTCTCTGATCGATGGCGGCGGGGTGCAGCAACTGCTCGAGAGCCTCACGGTCTCCGGTCGCGCGTACGGGGACGAGGGTGCCGTGTGGTTTCGAACGACCGATCTGGGGGACGAGAAGGACCGCGTGCTGGTCAAGAGCGACGGTTCGCATACCTACTTCGTATCGGACATCGCCTACCACCTGAACAAGGCGGAGCGTGGCTTCGACCGGGCGATCGACGTCTGGGGTGCGGACCACCATGGTCACGTCCCGCGGATGCAGGCGGCCCTCACGGCACTCGGGCTCCGTGACGACTTCCTCGAGGTGCTGCTGATCCAGCTGGTCACCGTGATGCGGGGGGGCGAGGAAGTACGGATGTCCAAGCGTGCCGGTCAGTTCGTCACGCTTCGGGATTTGTACGCGGAAACCGGACCGGATGTGGCCCGCTATTTCTTCCTGATGCGACGAGCCGAGGTGCCGATGACCTTCGATCTCGACCTCGCTCTCGACACCTCGGATGCGAACCCGGTATACAAGGTCCAATACGCACACGCCCGCATGTGCAGCGTGTTCCGGAAAGGGGGAATCGATCCGGAAGCCCTGGATCCGACGGACGAAGAGTTGAAACGGCTCGGGCCGGGTGCGGAGCGCAGCGTCCTCATGACGGTGCTCCGTTTCCCGGAGCGTGTCCGAGCGGCCGCATCCGCCCGGGCTCCGTACCAGGTGTGCAACTACCTGGAAGAGCTCGCCGGCGCCGTGAATGCGTGGTACCACGAGGGCAACCTCGATCCCGAAAAGCGGGTTCTCGCCGAGGGCCCGAGTCGCCCGGCGCGGCTCGCCCTGGCGCGAGCCGTACAGCTGACCCTCGGGTCGGGTCTGCGGCTCCTCGGCATCTCGGCTCCGGAGCGGCTGGAGCGGGAGGACGAATGACGGGTCAGGAACGGTTCAGCTACGAGGATGCCGGGGTCGACATCGATGCGGCCGAAGGGCTCACGCGGCGAATGGCCGCGCTCGTCGCTTCGACGCGTTCCGGAGCGGTTCGCGGCGAGTTCGGATCGTTCGGCGGACGTTTCCTTCTCGAGGGAGATCCGGAACTGGTCGCGAGCGCGGACGGTGTGGGTACCAAGGTGATGGTGGCCCGCCGCGCGGGGCGACACGACACGGTCGGCGAAGACCTCGTCAACCATTGTGTCAACGACATTCTGACCGAGGGGGCGCTCCCCCTGTTCTTTCTCGATTACTTTGCATGCGGTCGACTCGATGCCGATGTCGCCTACGATGTCGTGGCCGGGATCGCGCGTGGCTGCCAGGCGAACGGCTGCGCCCTGCTCGGAGGCGAGACGGCGGAGATGCCCGGGATGTATGCACCGGGCGACTACGACCTGGCCGGTTTCATCGTCGGCAGGGTGAGCCTCCCGATTCCGGGCCGGGCGGCCGTCGAGGCGGGCGACCAACTCGTTGCGCTTCCCTCATCCGGGCTCCACACGAACGGGTACAGCCTTGCCCGTGCGCTCCTCTTCGAGCGCATGGGTCTGGAGACGGAGGACCGATACCCCGGCACGGACCGCACGGTGGGAGAGGTCCTCCTCGCCGTCCACCGCTCCTACCTGGCGCCACTCAAAGTTCCATGTGAGCGGGGCATGGTGAAGGCGCTCGCTCACATCACCGGTGGAGGGATCCCGGGTAATCTCGTGCGCGTGCTCCCGGACGGGCTTGACGCGTGCGTCGATCTCGCCAGTTGGGAGCCGGGTCCGGTGTTCGAACTGCTGGCCCGCGAGAGCGGCCTCGGCCCGGCGGAGCTGTATCGCACTCTCAACATGGGCGTTGGAATGATCGCCGTCGTGTCCGAGTCGGATGTCGATCCGGTGCTCGAACACCTTCGTGGAGGTGGGACGAACGCGTTCCGGTGCGGTAGCGTGCGGGAGGGTGGACGGGTGGTTCACCTGGACGTGGCGACGTGATCGAGCCCCGTGCGACCCGGGACGAGGCCCGCTTCATGAGGCGGGCGCTGGAGCTTGCCCGGCAGGGCTGGGGCCAGGTAGCGCCGAACCCCATGGTCGGGGCCGTCCTGGTGTCCGAGGGGCGGATCGCCGGAGAGGGCTACCACGCGCGATTCGGGACGGACCACGCGGAACGCGTCGCGCTCGATGCCGCAGGACCAGCCGCGCGGGGCGCTACCCTTTTTGTGAACCTCGAGCCGTGCGCTCACCACGGTCAGACCCCGCCGTGTACCGAGGCGATCCTGGAGTCGGGTGTGGGGCGGGTGGTCTTCGGGTGCCGGGATCCGGATCCGGTCGCCGGAGGTGGCGCGGAGATCCTCCGGAAAGCCGGTGTCGAGGCGGTCGGTGGATGTTGCGTTGCCGAGGCGGTGGGGCTCAACGGCCCGTTCCTCTGGAGACGGATCGGATCCGGGCCCTGGATCACCCTGAAGATGGCCCTGTCGCTCGACGGCCGGATCGCCGTCGGTCCAGGACTGCGGACGAGGCTCAGCGGGACCGAGGCAGGTGCCTACGTTCACCGGCTTCGGGCCGGGCACGACGCGATCCTGGTGGGAGGGCGCACGGCCTTCGTGGATGACCCGATCCTGACGGTCCGCCAGGGCGAGGCGCCACGCATTCCACCCCTTCGTGTCGTGCTCGATCCTGGGCTCGAACTGCCGCGGAACAGCCGTCTGCTGGAGACGCTCGAAGAAGCCCCCCTCGTCGTGTTCTGCGCGCGCGAGACGCCGCGGCCGCGTATTCTGGAGATGGAGGCGCGGGGAGTCGAAGTGCGGACCGCGCGGATGAGCGAGGGAGGCCTCGTTCTGGACGAGGTGCTCAGGGCTCTGGAGGCGGAGGGCGTGAAGTCGATCCTCGCGGAGGGAGGCGGTCGCCTGGCCACGGCTCTGTTGAGCGGCGGCTTCGTCAGGCGTCAGCACCTGATCTACACTCCGAGGCTTCTGGGGGGCGCCGGGGTGCCCTTCATCGGGGCTCCGCACGCCGATCCCACCGGATGGGCGGTCGTGGAGCGCAAGGCCCTCGGTGATGATACGCTGATCATGCTGGAAGACCGGAGCACGCAGCGTGCTCTGCTGGAGGCAGCCTGATGTTCACGGGACTGGTGGAAACGGTCGGCCTGGTTCGCGAGCGTCGCGAGTTCGAAAAGGGCATGCGGTTTCTCCTCGAAGCCCCCGACCTGCGTGGCGAGCTCAGCGACGGAGACAGTCTCGCCATCGACGGCGTGTGTCACACCGTCTTCGATGTCGAGGGAGACCGGTTTTCGTTCGAGTCGATCCGCACGACGCTGTCCCGCACTACGCTCGGCGAGTTCGGGCCGGGGCGCGAGGCGAACCTCGAGCGTGCGGTGCGCGCGGGAGAGCCCATGGGGGGGCACCTCGTTCAGGGGCACGTGGATGGCGTGGGAACCGTCGTGGAAGTCGAGCCGGCCGGCGAGACGGTATTCGTGCGGTTTCGAATGCCATCCGACGTGGCCCGTCTGACCGTCCTTTACGGATCGATCGCCATGGACGGGATCAGCTTGACCGTGAACCGGCTCTTTCAAGACGTCGCCGAAGTGGCGATCATTCCGTACACGTGGGAGCACACCAACATCGGTCGCCTCGCAGCCGGGTCCAGGGTCAATCTGGAGGCGGACATGGTGGGCAAGTACGTGGACCAGCTGCTGCGTCCGTACAGGGATTTGGGCGCAGCGTAGAAGCTTAACCCACAGGGGGTCGAAAGGTGTTGTCGTCTCATCAGAAGGTGTATGAAGCCATAGAGGTGATACGGTCCGGAGGTCTCGTGATCGTCGCCGATGACGAAGACCGGGAGAACGAGGGAGATCTCGTGTGTGCGGCCGAGCTCGTCACCCCGGAAATCATCAATTTCATGGCGACACATGGCCGAGGCCTCGTCTGCCTCACGCTGGCCCCCGAGATCGCGGACCGACTGGATCTGCCGCTGATGTCGGATGGAAGGGGACAGGATCCGAACGGCACGGCGTTCACGGTGTCGATCGATGCGACGCCGGAGCTCGGGGTCTCGACCGGCATCTCCGCTGCGGATCGCGCTCGAACGATCCAGGTGGCCGTGTCTGAGGACTCCAAGCCGGGAGATCTCATCCGACCGGGGCACATCTTCCCCCTTCGGGCGAAGCCGGGTGGCGTCCTCCAGCGGGTCGGGCAGACGGAGGCCTCCATGGACCTCGCCCGGCTGGCCGGACTCGCTCCCGCCGGCGTGATCTGCGAGATCCTCAACGAAGACGGAACGATGGCTCGCCGACCGGAGCTGGAGACGTTCTCCAACGAGCACGCTCTTCCGTTCATCACCGTTGCCCAGATCATCGCCTACCGTCTGCGCAACGAACGGCTCGTGAGACGCGTGGCCGAAGCGATCCTGCCGACGCCGTACGGGGAGTTCAGGGTCGTCGGCTACTCGAACCTGGTCGACGAGCGAGAGCATATTGCCCTCGTCTATGGTGACGTCGCGGGCTCGGATGAGGTTCTGATCCGGGTGCACTCGAAGTGCCTGACGGGTGATGTGTTCGATTCGGGTCGATGCGACTGCGGTCCCCAGCTCCGCGCCGCCATGCGAATGGTGGCGGAAGCGGGTCGGGGCGTGATCGTCTACCTGGATCAGGAGGGAAGGGGCATCGGCCTCCTGAACAAACTCCGGGCGTACGAGCTGCAGGACCGGGGGCATGACACCGTCGAGGCCAACGAGATTCTGGGCTTTCCGCCCGACCTCCGTAACTACGGCATCGGCGCTCAGATCCTCCTCGATCTGGGCCTCACGAAGATCCGGGCGATGACGAACAACCCGAAGAAGTTGACGGGCCTCGAGGGCTTCGGACTCGAGATCACGGGACGGGTGCCGCTCGAAGTGACGCCGACCGAGCTCAACCACGGCTACCTGGAGGCCAAGCGCGACAAGCTGGGCCACCTGTTCGGCTCGTGAGTCACGGCGATCGGTCCCCGAGAGCGAGCCTGGCGCTGTGCGTGGTCGTGAGCCGCTTCAATCAGCCAGTGACCGAGAAGCTGCTCGAGGGCGCGCTGGACTTCCTGGAGAAGGAAGGCGTAGAGCCGGGGCGCATCGAGGTGTTCCGCGTCCCGGGTGCGTGGGAACTGCCGTTTGGCGTTCGGCTGGCGATCGATCGGGGGCGGTATGACGGTGTACTCGCCCTCGGCTGCGTGATTCGCGGGGAGACGCCCCACTTCGAGTATGTGTGCATGGGCGCCACGGTCGGCCTGGAGGCGCTTGCACGGGAGTCGGGCATTCCGGTCGGCTTCGGTCTCCTGACGACGGACGATGCGGACCAGGCGTACGCCCGGTCCGGCGGACAGAAGGGCAACAAGGGCGAGGAAGCGGCGCGCGCGGTTCTCGAGATGTGTGATCTGGTCGCACGGGTGAAATGAGGCCTGCGAATCCCCGGTCGCGAGCGCGAAGCTGGGTCCTTCAGGTGCTGTACGGCTGGGACACCACCGGAGAGGGATCACTCCGAGATTGGGCCCGTGAAGCGCTGGCCGGCCGACGGGTCAGCGCCAGATACCGTCCGTACGTTCAACGGCTCCTGAAGGAGCTCGAGGAAGGCCTCGCGGAGACCGACGAGCTGATCGAGCTCAGCATGCCCAACTGGAGAATGGACCGTCTCTCGGCCATCGATCGCAACATCCTGCGGATCGGCACGATCGAGATGCTCCATGTCCAGGACGTGCCGCCCCGGGTGGCCATCCATGAGGCCATCCGGCTCGCGGAGCGCTACGGGAGCGACGACAGTCCCGGCTTCGTGAACGGAGTGCTCGACGCGGTGAGCCGTCGGATCCGCGGCCCCTGATTGGGTCGATCGGTGCGCATCCTCGTAGTGAACTGGCAGGACCGCCTGAACCCGAACGCGGGAGGGGCCGAGGTACACCTGCACGAGATCTTCTCACGCCTCGCGCAGAGAGGGCATGCGGTGTCCCTGCTCGTCTCCGGCTGGGATGACGGCGCTCCGGAGGAGGAAGTGGACGGAATCCGAGTGGTGCGCTGTGGCAACCGCCACAGCTTTCCGGTCCACGTGGTGCGCAGGTACAGAGCTCTCGCGGCCGAGGGCGGTTTCGATGTCGTGGTCGAAGACATCAACAAGCTTCCACTGTTCACTCCCGTGTGGAGCGGTTTGCCGGTCGTCGGACTGGTTCCGCATCTGTTCGGCACCACGGCGTTTCGCCAGGCGAGTCTTCCGGTGGCCTCCGCGGTATGGGCCTCGGAGCTTCTGATGCCGTCCGCATATCGGGACCTTGAGTTCCTCGTCATCTCGGAGAGCACCGCTGCCGATCTGGTCGCCAGGGGCTTCGCGCCCGACCGCCTCCACGTGAGCTATCCGGGGATCGATCACTCCGTCTTCCGACCGGGCGAAGCGGAGTCCAGGGAGCCTCTCATCGTGTACGTCGGGCGCCTTCGCAGGTACAAGGGCGTCGACATCGTCATCCGGGCCGTGGCGGCGCTTCGTGAGCAGGGCCTGGACGTGACCTTCATGATCGTCGGCCAGGGAGACGACGAAGAGCGACTCCGTTCCGTGGCCTCGAACCTGGATCTGGAGGACCGAGTTCGCTTCACGGGGTACGTATCGGAGGAGCGAAAAGTCACGCTGCTTCAGACGGCATGGCTGAACGCTTACCCGTCGCCGAAGGAGGGCTGGGGCATCACGAACGTCGAAGCGGCCGCGTGCGGGACGCCCAGTGTGGCGAGTGATTCTCCGGGCCTGAGAGAGTCGGTTCGAGACGGGGCCACGGGGCTCCTCGTCCCGCACGACGACACCGACGCCTGGGCCCGGGCTCTGCGTGCGCTCATCGGGGATGATCGGGTTCGCTCCCGGATGGCGAGCGCAGCCGTGGCCCATGCCGGTCGCTTCACCTGGGAGGCGACCGCAGACCAGATGGAGGATATCTTGCACAAGACCGTCATAGCATGGAGGAGGCACTGAATGCAGATCATCATCTCCGGAAGGCACGTCGAGCTCAACGATCAGTTGAGAGCGCTCATCGACGAGCGGCTCCGTCGTCTCGATCGTTTTGCGGGCACCATCTCTCGAATCGAGGTGACCCTTTCTGAGGAGAAGAAGCGCTGCCTCGTCGAGGCGAACGCCATACCGAAACGGGGCGCCGCCGTGCACGCGGGCGCCGAGGCCGAGGATTTCAGGACGGCGGTCGACCGGCTGTACGAGAAGCTGTCCCGTCAGCTGAAGGCGAGACGCGAGAAGGGGCGGGAGCACAAGGCGCCCCCTCAGCACCGCGTCGGAGCCGCGGAGAACGCCGAGTCGTGAGCATCCTCCACGTGTCGGACCTTCTTGAACGGAGGCGGGAGAGCCTCGACCTCGTGCTCGCGGCGGGTGAGAAAGGTCTCACGCGTGAGATCACGAGCGCCGACATATCCAGTCCCGGACTCGTGCTGGCGGGCTTCACGGACCGCTTCCCGAGCCGGCGCATTCAGGTGATCGGCGAGACGGAGGTCATGTACCTCCACTCGATGGATCCTGATCGACGACGGACCGTGCTGGACGAGTTCCTCGGACCCGAGATTCCGGTCGTCTTCGTGACGAAAGGTCTGGAGCCGCCAGAAGAGCTGGTCAGCCTCGCCGAAGAAAGGTCGATCCCGGTTCTAAGGTCGGGGCTGAAGACGGGTGAGTTTTACCGTCGAATCAAGCCTTTTCTGGAAGGCGAGTTCGCCCCGGCGACGGCCATTCACGGGTCCCTCGCGGACGTGTACGGGGTGGGGCTCCTGTTCGTGGGAGCGAGCGGAATCGGCAAGAGCGAATGCGTTCTGGATCTCGTCGAACGGGGGCATAGACTGGTGGCGGACGATGTGGTCGTGGTGCGCCGCCGTGGCTTCGACGTGCTCATCGGACAGGCCCATGAGCACCAGCAGCATCACATGGAAATCCGGGGCATCGGGATCATCGATGTCCGGGCCCTGTTTGGCGTCCGTGCCGTGCGCCAGCAGAAGCGCATCGAGGTCGTCGTCCAACTGGAGCACTGGAGAGAGGGAGCCAGTTACGATCGTACCGGACTGGACAGGGAGACCACCGAGATTCTCGATACGCACATTCCCAGGGTCGTGGTGCCGCTCAACCCCGGCAAGAACATCACCGTGATCAGCGAGGTGGTGGCCATGAACCATCTCCTGCGCTACTCCGGGGTCGACAGCGCACGGATGTTCGAGCAGAACCTGCGCCTCCGCATGCGCCCTGTGAAGGACTATCTCGAGGAGGACTATGAGTAGTCTCCGTGGGGTCGTGGTCGCCCACGGGAATCTGGCCCGTTGCCTGGTAGAGACCGCGGAGGCGATTTCGGGGGTCACCGGAGCGCTGGTCCCGATCAGCAACGAAGGCTGCTCGCCGGAGACCCTCTCGACGAAGATCGCCGATGCGGTGGGATCCGGTCCGGCACTTCTCTTCGTGGACCTGGCGAGTGGGAGCTGCGCGCACGCCGCGCGATACGTGTGCGCCAGGACTCGCGGGATTCCGATCGTATCGGGAGTGAATCTGCCGATACTGCTCGATTTCGTCTTCCATCTCGACATGGAGGCCCCGGACCTCGCGCGGAGGGTCGCGGATAAGGGGCGCCTGGGTGTGACGGCCCAGGTCGAGTCGGGTTCGTGACCCTGGTCCTGTTTCGAATCGACGAGCGGCTGCTCCACGGACAGGTGATCGTGGGGTGGGGGATGCGCCTGGGGATCGACTACTACGTCGTCGTCGATGATGACCTGGCTGAGAGTGAATGGGAGCAGGACATCTACAGCGCCGGTCTGGCCGATGGAACCCCGGCCGACTTCGTGTCCGTGAAGGAGGCGATCGAGCGCTTCAGCGATCTCGACGAGCGCGACGGGCGGGGCGCCCTGTTGACCCGTGGGACGGCGGAGATGAAGGCGCTCGCGGGCGCAGGCCGGCTCGCCGGGCGTAGAGTGAACCTCGGCGGTCTACATGCATCTGCCGGCCGTTCCAGGGCCCTGCGATACGTGCATCTGAGTCCGGAGGAAGTGGAGGACCTGAAGCTGATTCACGAGTCATCGCTCGGCGTGACGGCCCGTGATCTTCCGACCGGCCGAGAGGTCCCACTCCGGGAGTTGGCCGATGTCGTGGAGTGAGCTTCAGCTGGGCCCGGGAACCTGGATCCTCGCGGTGCTCGCCGGAGGCCTGGTGGGGATGGACTCCGTGTCCTGGCCACAGGTGATGGTCTCGAGGCCACTGGTCTCGGCGACGATCGGAGGGTGGCTCCTCGGCAACCCCGCTGCGGGGATCATCGTCGGTTTGATCCTCGAGCTGTACTCGCTGCGACACCCACCGTTCGGGGCCGCGAGGTACCCGGACACCGGACCGGCGGGACTGGTGTCCGGCGCCGCGTTCGCGGCCACCGGTGGCACGGCCTTCGGGGCCCTTCTCGTGGCCCTTGGCCTCGGCTGGGCTCTCGGTTGGATCGGGAGCGTCACGGTGCACGTCCGCAGGCGACTGAACGAGCGGATCACGAGTCCAGCGGAACATCTCGCTGCGGATCCCACGGTGCTGGAGCAGCGGCACCGCATCGCGATCTGGCTGGACGGTTTGAGGGGTTCCGTACTCGTAGCGGCGTTCCTGGTGCCGGCGATGCTGCTGACGGCTCTGGCTGCCGGTTCCTCGGTCTCGAGGCTCGGCCCCTGGGCCGCCGGAGCGCTCGCGCTCGGTGTGGCCGCTTCCGCCGGGGCGGGGGGACGAACGGCGGCGTTCGGCATCCGGGGCTGGCCCCTGCTTCTCTTCGGGGCGGCTCTGGGTCTTCTGATCCTAGGGGTGACGGGATGAGGCCTCTGCGAGCGGATCATCTGGCGGCCTGGGCCAGAACGTTCGCCGTTCAGGGATCGTGGAACTACTCCACACTCGTCGGCACGGGAATCGCCTATGCGATGCTGCCCCTGCTGCGGAGAGTCTATGCCGGAGATCCGGTGCAGTTGCGAGAAGCCGTCCAGAGAGGAATGCAGCCTTTCAACGGCCATCCGTATCTTTGCCCCATGGCGGTCGGTGCGTTGGCTCGCCTCGAAGAGGACCGGGTCGAAGAGGAGACGATCGACCGATTCCGCAAGGCGCTCCGGGGACCGCTCGGGACCGTGGGAGATCGAGCCATCTGGGGACAGTGGAGACCGATATGCCTGCTCACGGCCATCCTCGTCTACCTGCTCGGCGCTTCGCCCGGTTGGAGCCTCCTGGTGTTTCTCGGCCTGTACAACGCGGGCCACGTCGCCGTCCGCGCCTGGGGTTATGCGGTGGGGTGGCAGGCCGGGCTCCAGGTGGGACGCCTCCTGAAGGCTTCGTGGCTGGAGCGGTGGGGCGAGCGGCTCTGGCCCGTCAATCTCGTCCTCACGGGCTGCGTAGCGGTTCTCGTCGGCGCACGGGTTCTCTCGGAACCGGCCGCGGCTCCGTCCGGTGCTGCCGTACTTGCCTTCGGGTGCGCCGTCGGCCTGCTGGCATTCCGCTTTCCACGTCGCGGAGGGAAGCTCGCGGCAGCGCTGTTGCTCCTGGCGCCCTTGATATGGCTGCTGGGAGGTCTGCTAGGTTGAGGGTCCATGACTGAGGAAAGGCAGAACGGAAAGGGAGCGGAAGTCGTGGCGGAGAGGACCGTCACGATTCAGAACAAGTACGGTCTCCATGCCCGACCGGCGGCGGAGTTCGTCAAGTGTTCCTCCCGTTTCACGTCGACCGTCATGGTCGAGAAGGACGGGCTGGAGGTCAACGGGAAGAGCATAATGGGGGTGATGATGCTGGCGGCCGAGTGTGGAGCCAGTCTTCGAATCCGGGCCACTGGAGCGGATGCCGAAGGTGCCGTTCGGGCTCTCGTCGAGCTGGTGGGTAACGGCTTCGGCGAGTCCGAATCGGATTACGAGGTCGAGGCCTGAAATGTCACGCCTTCTGGAGGGAATGGGAGCCTCTCGTGGCCGCGCACTCGGACCCGCGCGGTGGATCGACTGGGACATTCCGTTGGTGCCCCACCGCACGATCGGGCCCGAAGAGGTCGAGGCTGAGATCGCGCGCCTCAACGAGGCGAGGGCCCACGCGCTCGAGCACGTCACCCGGCTTCAGGCGGAGACGACCCGGCGCATCGGGTCGTTCGAGGGCAAGGTGTTCGAGTCACAGGCCATGATGATCGAAGACCCGGATCTCATAGAGGGCACGATCCGGTACATCCGTGACAACTTCGTGTGCGCCGAGCGGGCGTTCGAGTGGCATCTTCTGGAGATGCGCGTCCGAATGCAGGAATCGGCGCACGCGATGCTGGTCGACCGTCTGGCGGATCTCCACGACGTTCGGGTCAGGGTACTCTCCCACCTGCTCGAGCGGCCGGACCCGGGTGACGTGGTGAGCGAGGCGACCGCCCCGGCCATTCTGGTAGGATCTGAGCTCCCGCCGAGCATGGCGGCTCGCCTCGATCCCCGGCAGGTGCTGGGTGTGGTACTCTCGGGCGGCTCCCGGGGGGCCCACGGAGTGATTCTGGCCCGGGCGCTCGGCATCCCCGTCGTGGTCGCCGTCGGCACCTCCCTGCAAACCGTCGAAGACTCGGATCGGCTGCTGGTGGACGGCCGTTCTGGAGAGATTCGCGTCAACCCGAGTGCCGGCGAGATCGAGGGATTCCAGCGCGCCGTCCTCCAGTCCACCCGGCGGCTGGAGAGGCTGCAGGGTCTCGCCAGTCGTCCGACGGAGACCGTGGATGGGGTCCACGTCCTGGTGCAGGCCAACCTCGATCTTCCGCATGAGTCGGAGGAAGCGGTGGAGCTGGGAGCGGATGGGATTGGCCTCTTCCGCTCGGAATTCCTCGCTATCGGCCGTCGGGAGATCCCGGCGGAGGAGGAGCAGTACGAGGCCTACAGGGCGGTTCTGGAGTCTTTTCCCGACCGAGAAGTCACCCTGCGCACATTCGACATCGGAGGGGACAAGTTCCCGCTCTTCCTGAAGCTGCCGCCGGAGGACAACCCATATCTCGGTTGGAGGGCGATCCGCATCTGTCTGGATCTTCCCGAGCTGTTTCGAAACCAGCTCATGGCGGCTGCTCGGGCAGGGGAACATGGCAACCTCCGAATCATGATTCCCTTCGTCGCCACCGTGGAGGAGCTGCAGCGGTCGAGAGACATGCTCACGGAGGTCTACTCGGCTCTCGGACTCCCGGGCGGGCGGAGCCGGACTCCGCTCGGAGTGATGGTCGAGACCCCCGCCGCTGTCGAGACCCTGGACCTGTTCGCGCCATACGTCGACTTCGTGAGCCTCGGTACCAACGACCTCACCCAGTACGTGCTCGCAGCGGATCGTGGAAACGCCAGGCTCGGGAAGCTGTACGATCCGCTCCACCCGGCCCTGATCCGGATGTATCGAAGGACCGTCAAGGAAGCCGCCAGGCACGAGCTCGATCTCAGCGTTTGCGGGGAGCTCGCGGGCGACCCGATCGGCGTGGCGGCGCTTCTCGGCCTCGGATACAGGAAGTTCAGCGTGGCCGTTCGTGGTCTTCCCGAGATCAGGGAGCTCATTCGTAACGTATCGGCCCGCGACCTCGCGAAGCTGATGAAGCGGCTCAATCGGGTGGAGAGCGGCGACGAGATCCGGCAGGCGATCACCCGACACCTGGCGGAGGTCGGGGCGCTTCCCGACACGTCCGCGATCGAGTTGTCAAAGGAATAGGCCGCGGGTAGCTTCTCGCGGTTCGTTGCAGGAACGCGAGAGGAGTAGAGATCCAGTGGTTCCCGACAATCATCACCTGTTTACATCCGAATCGGTCACCGAGGGGCATCCGGACAAGGTCGCGGATCAGATCTCGGATGCCGTGCTCGATGCCGTGCTGCAGGAGGACCCGGAGGCGAGGGTCGCCTGCGAGACCCTCGTTTCAACGGGACTGGTCGTGCTGGCGGGAGAGATCACCACGGATGCTCCGATTCGCTATGCAGACGTGGCCCGGGAAACCGTTCGGGACATCGGGTACGATCGGGAGGACTACGGGTTCAGCTATCGGTCTTGCGCCGTTCTGGTGTCTCTGGGAGAGCAGTCCCCGGACATCGGCCAGGGCGTAGACCGGGGAGGCGCAGGAGACCAGGGAATGATGTTCGGCTACGCCTGCGCCGAGACAGAGGCCATGCTGCCGCTCCCGGTATCGCTGGCCCACGCGCTGACCCGACGCCTGGCCGAGGTTCGCCGCGACGGCACGCTTCCCTGGCTGCGTCCCGACGGCAAGGCGCAGGTGACGGTGGAGTATGGGGAGGAGGGCCCGGAGCGTGTGCGCACCGTGGTCGTATCGGCTCAGCACGACCCGGGCGTATCGTCCTCCGACGTAGATGCCGGAATCCGGGAACACGTGGTGCGTCCGGTGATGCCGCCGGAGATGTACGATCCCGCTGCTACGGACCACCACATCAACCCGACCGGACGGTTCGTGATCGGGGGTCCCCAGGGAGATGCCGGACTCACCGGGCGAAAGATCATCGTCGACACGTACGGCGGTGTCGGAAGCCACGGAGGGGGCGCGTTCAGTGGAAAGGACCCTTCGAAAGTGGATCGGTCGGCGAGCTATGCGGCCCGTTGGGTGGCGAAGAACCTCGTCGGGGGAGGCCTGGCACGGGAGGCGGAGATCCAGATCGCCTACGCGATCGGGATCGAAGAGCCGGTCTCCGTGATGGTGAACTCGTTCGGAACCGGGGTGGTGTCCGATACGCGTCTCGAGGCAGCGGTAAGAGAAGTGTTCGACTTGCGGCCGCGAGCGATCATTCAGGCGCTCGATTTGCGAAAGCCGATATTCCGGAGAACAGCCTCCTACGGGCACTTCGGGCGCGAACCGGAGGCCGATGGGGGCTTCAGCTGGGAGCGTCTCAATCGCGGGGACGCGCTGCGTACGGCCGCCGGCGTCTGAGCCGGGGGTCCCCACAGGATACCGAGGACGGAGAGATTTCATATGTCGAGTCATACGATTCCTTGCGACATCGCCAACCCGGACCTCGCCTCCAGCGGGCGAAGGCGAGTGGAGTGGGCCGGGCGGACCATGCAGGTCCTCGCGCAGATCCGAGACCGATTCGAAGCCGAGCGACCGCTGGAGGGAGTCAGGGTATCGGCCTGTCTGCACGTGACCACCGAGACGGCGAACCTGATGCGAACTCTCCAGGCTGGGGGCGCAGACGTGGTCCTGTGCGCATCGAACCCGCTCTCCACGCAGGACGATGTAGCCGCCTATCTGGTGGAGGAGTGCGGCATCTCGGTGTTCGCCGTCCGTGGGGAAGACAACGACCGGTACTACGACCATATCCGGGCCGCGCTGGCCCATCGTCCCCAGGTCACGATGGACGACGGCGCCGACCTGGTCGGTTCGCTGCACATGATCGCCCTGGATCGCCTCGACGATCTCGCCCCGACGCTCCGGACGTGGGTATCGGGTCTCGGCGACGACGCGCGCCATGAAATCGTGTCGGGAGTGATGGGCTCGACGGAGGAAACGACCACCGGCATCATCCGTCTCCGCGCCATGGCGGCGGATGGCGTGCTCAAGTTTCCGGTGATCGCGGTCAACGACAGCCTGACCAAGCACCTGTTCGACAATCGGTACGGTACCGGACAGTCGACGCTGGACGGAGTGCTCAGGGCGACCAACATGCTCCTCGCAGGCTCCACGGTGGTGATCGCCGGCTATGGCTGGTGTGGCCGGGGCGTGGCGATGCGGGCCCGTGGCGCGGGTGCGAGGGTGATCGTCACCGAGGTCGACCCGGTGGCCGCTCTGGAGGCGGCCATGGACGGCTTCGAGGTGGCACCGATGGCGGAGGCGGCTCCGCGGGGAGACCTGTTCCTGACCCTTACCGGCAACACCAGTGTGATCCGCGAAGAGCACTTCCGGACCATGAAGGACGGCGCGATCGTGGCGAACTCCGGGCACTTCGACGTGGAAATCGATGTTCGCCGATTGCACGCGGTGTCACCATCCGACCCGAGGGAGCTCCGACCCGAGGTGGTGGAGTACGAGGTGGACGGGAAGGGAATCGTTCTCCTCTCCGAGGGACGTCTGATCAACCTCGCGGCAGCCGAAGGCCATCCCGCCTCCGTGATGGACATGTCCTTCGCGAACCAGGCACTCGCGGCGGAGTACCTGTTGAGCGAAGCGGGACGGGACCTCGACCATCAGGTGCACCGGGTGCCTGCCGAGATGGACCGGGAGATCGCCCGGCTGAAGCTGGCGGCGATGGGCGTCGAGATCGACACACTGACGGAGGAGCAGCAACGTTACCTCTCCTCCTGGGATCTCGGTACCTGAGCCACCGTGCTCTCGCGTGAAGGGGAACCCGATTGATCGAGCTAGAGGTAGCGAGTCTCGGCCTGGACAAGGCTTCGAACACGCCGGTGGTCATCCTGAGGGAAGTGGGCGGAGATCGAATCCTGCCGATCTGGATCGGTCCCGGCGAGGCCAGCGCGATCGCCATGGAGCTGGCCGGGATCAAGTTCTCCCGGCCACTCACGCATGATCTCCTGAACACGGTGGTTCGTAGCCTCGGCAGCGAGCTCCGCCGGGTGATCATCACGCGGGTCGTCGACAACACCTATTACGCCTCGCTCCTGTTGCAGCGAAACGGCGAAACGATCACGATCGACTCCCGACCCAGCGACAGCGTCGCACTCGCGCTTCGGGCTGCCGCTCCGATCTTTGCGGACTCGGATCTGCTCGACCGGACGACGGTGGAGATCGACGGAGCGACGCTCGATGCCGGACTGGCAGAGACCGCGCTCGGATCCGGGTCGAACGAGGAGCCCGAGCCGCCCGAAGCGCTGCGGGACTACCTCAAACGTCTCGATCCCGAGGACTTCGGCCGGTTCATGCCGTGAGCGAGGTCACGCCGTGATTCCGTCCCGGCTATGTGCAGGTCCCGGGAGGGTCGGGCTCGCCTCTCTCGCCGTGGCCGTGGCCTGCCCCGGACCGGCTTCACTGCCCGCGCAGTCCGCGATCGAAGGATCCGTTCTTCTCGGTAATTCGATTCCCGCGGCCGGGGTGCGGCTCGAGCTCCATCGGGTGACGGAGGAATCGGGCGCCCTGGTCGACTCCACCGAGAGCGATGTTGCCGGTGGATTCACCTTCGATCTCGAGGCATCGGAAGTGCCCGGGCCCGTCTACCTCGTCGGGGCACGCTATGCCGGCATTCTCTACTGGGGAGACCCGATCCACGGCGCGGCAGGAGACACGATCGAGGACTACCGGGTGCTGGTGTTCGACACGACGGTCGTGCGAGAGCCCGTGCGGGACCTGACGGTCTCGTTGCGGCATCTCGTTCTTACCCCGGCCATGGGTGGGATGCAGGTCGAAGAGATCATCGACGTGGAGGGGCGCACCGAACGCACGCTCGTGCCCGCCACGGACTCGATGGCCGTTTGGGCTGTCGGCCTGGCGGAAGGCGCTCACGCCGTGATTCCCGCCCGGGGAGGCGTACCCCCCGAAGATGTGGTCCTGGCGGATGGCTCCGCAGGGTACTCGGGACCGCTTCCGCCGGGCGGCATTCGCCTGGTGCTTCAGTACGTGATCGCGGGCGACGATTTCCGACTCCGGCTGCGGGACGCCACGGACCGCCTCGAACTTCTGGTCGCAGCCGCTCCCGGCATGGATCTGGATGTGTCCGGCCTGGAGGAGGTGAAGACCGGCGGGGATTCCGGAGGGGCGGTACGTCGCTTCTCGGCTGCCGGGTTATCGGAGGGCCTCGACGTGGTCGTCCAGATCACCTGGAGACAGCCGGGCAGAAGATCCGCCTGGCTGTGGCTGGCGGCTTCCATGCTGCTCGCGGGGCTCGCCTTCCTGTCCTCCCGTCGATCTTCTCACCGGGGATAGCCCCCCTTGCTGCGGCGGGACCGGCGCCGATACACTCACCGGGACAATCGTTGAACAGGAACGGGCGCACGGAAGTCGGTGAGAGTCCGACGCGGCCCCGCCACTGTGAGAGGCATAGGGTCCGGTCGTTCTTCGGATGCATGCTGTCGCGGCGTTGCCACTGGATTCGTCCGGGAAGGTAGCGACAGAGCCTCGAGCCAGGAGACGTGGCCCGTTCTTGCCCAGGACTCACTCTTCGCGGGAAGGGTGTGGGCGAGCCACGCATGTGGGAACTCGGTCATGCCCGGCCTTTCGATGAAAGGACGGGTTTCTTGTCGTACGGGTGCCTTCTCGCAGGGATCGGCTGTGCAGCCGCCGTTCTTCTGGCCCCGGTCCGAGAGGTTCCGGCCCAGGAGCCGGTGCGTCTCGTCGATGACGCAGACCGCATCATCATCCTGCCCGCCTATCCGAGGCGAATCGTATCGCTGGTTCCCGTCGCGACCGAGATCCTGTTCGAACTCGACGAGGGCGGGCGCGTGGTCGGTCGATCGCGATTCGATGACCAGCCCCCCGATGTGGTCGACGTTCCAAGCGTCGGAGACGCCATCCGCCCGTCGATGGAGGCGGTGCTTCTCCGTGATCCGGATCTCGTCATCCTCGTCGGAGGATCGGACAACGCCGCGGCCGTCCGTGAGCTTTCGGATCTGGGCGTTCCGAATCTGGTCGTTCGGTTCAACACGCTCGGTGACCTGGAAGCCAACGTACACCGCCTCGGTCGTCTGGTCGGTCGGGAGCAGGACGCCGAGCGAATGTGGTCCCGCATCGAATCGGAGCTCGAAGCGGTCCGCGTCGCGGTGCAGGGACGGAGGCGGCCACGGGTCTACTACGACCTGGGCTACCCGCCCGCGTTCACGATCGGGGCGGGGAGCTATCTAGACTCGCTGATTTCCATCGCGGGGGGAACGAACATATTCCACGACCTCGAGGTTCCCGCTCCGCGCGTGAGCCTCGAAGCCATCGTGGCGCGGGATCCGGACGTGGTGATCCGGCCGGTGGAGGAGGGGGTGGAGGCACCCTTGCCCCAGCCCGAGGCCCGTCCGGGTTGGGAGCATCTGCGTGCGGTGAAGTCGGGGGCGATTCTTCGCGTTCCGGGCGATCTGGTGCACCGCCTCGGCCCACGCGTAGGCGAAGCCGCGTGGGCCCTGGCGCGGGTACTGCACCCCGAGCTCCGTCCGCGATGAAGAAGGGCCGCGCAGGGCTCGGAGCCGCGCTCGTGGCGCTGACGCTCGGTGCGCTGGTCATCGGGCTGGCCACGGGAGCCGCGGACCTGACTCTGGAGGCGTGGCGAGAGGCACTGACCGGAAGCGACGGACCCGCTTCGGTGATTCTCTGGCGCGTGCGCCTGCCTCGGGTCGTCACGGGGGCGCTCGTGGGAGGGATGTTGGCCGTGTCGGGCGTCGTCTTCCAGGCGCTGCTCAGGAACCCGCTGGCCGAGCCATATCTTCTCGGTGTCTCTTCCGGAGCCGCGGTCGGCGCGGTCAGCGCGCTGGCGCTTGGGCTTCCCGCAGCGTCGTACTTCGCGCTTCCCGTAGCGGCGCTGGCGGGATCTCTCGTCGCGATCTTCGTCGTGTTCGAGGTGGCACGGGTGGGCGGACGCCTGGACACGCGTGTGCTGCTGCTCGCCGGGGTCGTGGTCAGCGCCTTTCTGAGTGCCTGCGTGCTGCTCATCCTCACCTTCGCCGAGGCTGAGACCCTTCGGTCGGCTTTCTTCTGGACCCTCGGAAGCCTGTCCGGAGCCTCGTGGGGCATGATCGCGGCGCTACTCCTGTATGCCGCACCGGCCGTGGCCCTGGTCTTCGGACTGAGCCGGCATCTCGATGCGCTCTCTCTCGGGGAGGAGTCCGCCGCATACCTGGGGACGGATGCGGAGAGACTGAAGCGGCTGGCCTTCGTGGTGGCGTCTCTTCTCGCTGCGGCTGCCGTTTCCGTCGCCGGCGTCATCGGCTTCGTAGGCCTGGTCGTTCCGCACGCCGTCCGACTCCTCGGGATTCGGCTGCATCGAGCGCTGACCCCGTTGTCGTTCGTGGTCGGAGCCGGCGCTCTCGTTCTCGCCGATGCCATCGCGAGAAGGGCGGCGTCACCGATGGAAATCCCGATTGGTGTCGTCACGGCATTCCTGGGAGTGCCGCTCTTCCTGGTTCTTCTGAGAAGGGCGGCTCGCACGTGATCTGTGAGATCATGGAGGCCTCGTACGCGTATCCCGGATCGACGGGACCGGCCCTGACGGGGATCGACCTCGCGGTCGAGGCCGGAGAACAGGTCGCCATCGTGGGACCCAACGGAGCGGGGAAGAGCACCTTGCTGAAGATCCTGACGGGGCTGATCCGTCCCGACTCAGGAAGCGTTCGGATCCTCGGTCGAAGCCCGTCCTCATGGAAGCGGCGTGAGCTGGCGCGCAGCCTGGCAGTCGTATCTCAGTCGCCTGAGCTCGTCGAGGGCATCACGGTTCGGGACCTCGTGCGTCTGGGCCGGAACCCCTACGTGAAACCGTGGGCGCCGCTGGGGTCCGAGGACGAGAAGGTCGTCGACCGCTGCCTCGGCGCCGTGGACCTGGAGGGGCTGGCAGACCGCGATGCAGGGGCTCTGTCGGGTGGGGAGCTGCAGCGGGCGCGGCTCGCCCGGGCCCTTGCCCAGGAGCCCGTCCTGCTCCTGCTCGACGAGCCCACGGCGCATCTGGACCTCGGACATGAATCCCGCTTCATGGAATTGCTCCAGCAATTCATTACCCAAAAGACACTTACGGTCGTATGCGTCACGCATCACCTGAGCATAGCGGCGCGGTACTCCGATCGGATGGTCCTCATGTCCCATGGGGCGATCCTGGCGCAGGGGCCGGGTCGGCGGGTTCTCGTGCCAACACTCCTGGAGCGGGCGTTTGGCTGGCCGGTCGAGGTCGTGGATCTCGGTGACCTCGGCCTCCACGCCGTACCCACAGGATTGCCTCGCGAGAATGGGCCGCTCTCACCATGAGGATGCGTTGCCGGAGCGGCACGGGCCTCGTGACAGCGGTGGGAGCTCTCGTCCTGGGAACGGCCGACATCGCGTGGAGCCAGGATTCGAGGGATCCATTCCACCTGAGGGTCGAAGTGATCTCCGAGACGGGTGAGCGGCTATCGTCGGCCCATCTGGTCTTCGTGCCGATCACGGCTGGAGAGCAGAGCGAGGGCGACGCGGTCCGGGTGGAGACCATGAACGGTGCGGCGGATGTGCAGCTGCCCGGCACGGGACGCTACCGGGTCTCCGTGCGCGCGCGCGGGCACGAGGAGCGCGTGGAGACGTTGAACCTTCCGGGCCCGCGCCCGTTGAGGATCGTATTGGCTCTGGATCCTTACGAGTTGCCGCCGATCGTGGCTCGCGGGACGGGAGAGGCGGGCGGTGCCGCCATCCGGTCGATCGATCGTGTGGATTTCGAGGGGCAGACCCTCGCGTATGCCACCCTGTCGGAGTGGCTCTCGGACGTCCCGGGAATCTCTCTTCGGGGACGAGGGGCCGGGGGCCGACAACTTCTCTCCGTGCGAGGCAGCCGTCCGGAGGAAGTGCTGGTCCTGCTGGATGGAGTGCCCCTGAACGATCCCCTTACCGGGGCGGCCGATCTGTCGGGTCTCCCCACCGCGACCCTTCAGACGGCCACCCTGATGCGGGGCACGGCGTCCCGCAGCTACGGAGCCGGGGCCGGGGCCGCCACACTTCTGCTCACTTCCCGGGCTGCCGGTGGAAGCACCGGGATCGGAGGAGGACTCCGCTTCGGGTCGTTCGGGGGCTTCGGGCTGGACCTGCAGGCCGACGGCGGTCGGGGAGGAACCCGCTTCGGGGCAACCCTGTCCGTGGATCAGGCCGACAACGATTACTCCTACCGCAGCCCGTTGCCACCAGGGGAGGCGACGGAATCCCGGATCAACGCGGATACACGTGGAGCACACGCGGCGCTCCGACTGTCCTCGGGCGCCTTCCGTGGAAGCCTTCGCGTCGACGACTCGGAGCATGGACTCCCGGGGCGGGCCGGGACCCGGCTGTTCGACAGCGCGAGGGCCGCAGATCGGACGTGGATCGGATCCGTGGGGTATGAAGAGGCAGGAACCCGTGCCTCGGCGAGCTTTGCCACTCGGCGACTCTCGTACCGGCCTTCGGACTCGGTCGATCCGAGCGTGCAGCAGGTGCAGGAATGGCGATTCTCAGGGGACGCTCCGCTTCCGGGTGCAGCGATTCAAGCGGGTGTGCGCCTGACCGCGGAGAGGTTTTCGGGAGACGGGGTCGATGGATCCCGCACCCGGTTCAGTCCGGGCGTCGCCGTCGGGACCGGCCTGGACGCCGGCGAGTTTCGGGTGGATGCGGGGGTCGGGGCTGACCTGTCCGGTGGAAACGTCCTCTTCAGTCCAGAGGGGACGGTCGCTTGGCTGCCCACGCCCGCCGTTCGCCTGTGGGGACGAGCAGGGCAGGGGTTTCGGGCTCCGACGTTCGGAGACCTCTATTTCCGGTCCGCCTACCGCGTCCGGGCCAACCCGGATCTCCTGCCGGAACGCGTCATTCTGGACGCAGAGATCGGCGCCACGGGCCAGGTCTCGATCGGCCGGCTGATCGGAAACGGATCGGTCGTTGGCTGGACGAGGACCACGAGGGATCCGATCGTCTGGATCCCGAGCTCGGCCGCCGTCTGGAGTCCACAGAACCTGGGCGAACTCAGGGCCGATGGCCTCGAGCTCGGGTTGGGGATCGAGACCCGCGAGGCTGGCGGCTGGGGCTACAGGGCGCGCTTCTCCGGAGCGGCTCAGCGGAGTCGGGTCGGCTTCGGCAACAATCGGAATCCCCTTCCTTATCAGCCTGAGATCACGGGCCAACTGGCCCTCGGAGTCTGGAGGGGGGGCGTCGGTGCAGGGGTGAGCCTGCGTTACACGGGCGCGCGCACCACGAGTCTGGCGGCCACCCGCACGCTGCCCGGCTTCTGGATCACGGACGTTTCCGCTCACCACGCCTTCGATGCCGGCCCCTTGACGCTCGGACTCTTCGGGAAGATCGAGAATGTCTGGGACCGACAGTACGAGCTCACCGAGCTCTTTCCGGAGCCCGGACGCCGCTTTTCCCTCCGACTGGAAGCCAGAAAGGTCGATCCATGAGTCGCTGCCTTCGCATGCTGAGCTTCGCGGCGTGGATCCTCGCCGGTTGCGCGGATTCTGCCACGGAGCCGACGTCCTCCGGCTCCGAGGACTTCTTCATCCTGAACTCCACCGGACAGACCCTCCAGGGATTCTCGGTAGCCCGCGGCCTTTCGTCCGCGGAGGGGAGTGTGGATCTGGGAGCCGCCTTCGACGGCGACGCCTTCGATCTCAATGCTCGCCATGCGGTCACGACCGTATCGAGTTTCGGCGGCAGCCGGGTTCTCTTCGTGGAACTGGAACGCGGTGAGGTGACGACCACGGTCTTTCCGGAACCCGAGGGCGACCTGGCCAACCCTTCGGCCCCGGTCGTGGAGGCCGACGGGACCGCCTGGGTGGGGGGACGCGCGAGCGACGCCGTGTATCGTGTCCGTCCGGGGGAAACGGAGGCGACGCGCATCGCGCAGGACGTCGGACGCTTCATCGAGCGGATCCTGCCCGTGGGAGACAGCCTCTACGTGGTCGACGCGAATCTCGACGATGAGGCCGGTACGTATCTGCCGTTGGGCTCAGGACGGATCGTGGTGCTGTCGAGATCCGGAGAGCGAGGCAGGACGATCGAACTTCCGGCAGCCGTTCTCAACCCGGCGGATGCGGTAGTAGCCGACGGCAGGCTGATCATCCTGGGCGGTGGAACGTTCGATCCGGACACCTTTCTTCCGAATAGCGACGGAACGCTCGTCAGCCTGGACATCGGCACCGGTGCGCTCAGCGCCCCCCGGTCCCTTTCCGCCAACGGCGTGTCCCTCGAACTCGGTGCGGACGGGCAGGTGTACGTGACGACCACGGAGGACTACGAGACCCTCGGCGTGCTCCGATTCGATCCGGCGATCGATGCCTTCTCACGCGGTCCGGAGAGTCCGATCGTCGTGCGAGACGGAGCGGGCGACAGGGTCCCCTGTTGGACGGCGACGGCGCTTCGCGACGGGCGACTGGTGTGTGCGACCTTCAGCTTCGAGCAGGCGGGACGGCTCGTACTGGTCGATCGGTCGGGGACCTTCCTGGACGAGAGCGTCGGAGGCTTCGGAACGACCGACATCGGGCTCGTGGAGCCATCCGGGGTACCGGGGGGCTGATTGCCCGCCCGACGGGCCCTCGGGTAGCTTGCCGACGTGCCGATCATCCAGACGCGCAGCCTCGTGCTGCAGACCCATGCCTATAGCGACACGAGCAAGATCCTGCGTCTCCTGACGCTGGAGCACGGACCGCAGTCCGTCATGGCCCGTGGCGCGCTCAGGCCGAAGAGCCGCTTGTCGGGAGTGCTGGAGCCCTTCGCCGACGGCACGGCCATCTTCTACCTGAAACCCGATCGGGATCTCCACACCCTGTCGGGCTTCGAACTCATCCGCGAGCGCCAGGCGCTCGGTCGCGACCTGCGACGCTACGCGGCCGCCAGCGTGCTGTGTGAACTGGTACTGCGACTGGCACCGGCGGAGCGGGATCTCCTCCTGTTCGAGACGCTCTCGGCCGGGCTGGATGGACTGGTCGAGGCGGAAGAACGGCAGGTGGGAGGCAGGGCCCTCGCTGCAATCTGGAGGCTGGTGGAGGTCCTGGGCTTCGCACCCGATTTGTCAGACTGCTCGCGATGCGGGGACCCGATGGACGCCCGCGGAGGCCGGCTGGACGTGCGTGAAGGCGCTCTCCTGTGCGACCGGTGCCTGCCGGGTGCCGGCGCCCTCTCCCCGGAGGAGATTGACGAGCTTCGACGGCTGGCAGGCGGACATCCGACGGCATCCACGCCGGGGCGGGATCAGTTCGACCTTCTCGTGCAGTTCATTCGTCACCATGCGACGGAGGGAATCCGGCTACGGTCTCTCGAGTTCCTTCTCGCCGAGCAGCTGCCGTGAGCCGCGCCCTCATCGTTGGTACGGCAGGGCACGTGGATCACGGCAAGACGGCACTGGTGCGGGCTCTCACGGGAGTCGAAACGGATCGGTGGGCCGAAGAGCGGGAAAGGGGCCTGACGATCGACATCGGCTTCGCTTCGCTCGCCGTACCCGCAGGCATCGAAGCAGGCCTGGTGGATGTCCCCGGGCACGAGGACTTCGTCAAGAACATGCTGGCGGGCTGCACGGGGGTGGACGTCCTGCTTCTCGTCGTGGCCGCCGACGAGGGACCGATGCCACAGACGCGTGAGCACTTGCTGATCGCCGGGTTGCTGGGCGTGACCGAAGGTGTCGTGGCGCTCAACAAGGTCGACAACGTCGATGGCGAGTGGGTGGAACTCGCTCGGGAGGCGACGCGCGAGGAGCTGATGCGGACCCTCGGTCACGATCGTTGGCCGATCGTGGACGTCTCTGCGCGCACGGGACACGGACTGGGCGCGCTGGTCGAGCAGATCGAGCAGGCGGGGGAACGAGCCCCTTCGAGGGACGATCACGACCTCTTTCGCATGCCGGTGGACCGCAGCTTCACGGTCAGGGGGGCGGGCACGGTGGTTACGGGGACGACGTGGAGCGGGTCGGTCCGGGTGGGAGACCGGGTGCGCATCCTCCCGACCGATCTATCCGCCCGTGTGCGGTCTCTGGAAACGCACGGCAGGGAGGAGGAATCCGTCGGACCGGGACGCCGCTGCGCGATGGCGCTCGTTGGAGTCGACGTGGGAAACGCGGGCAGGGGAAGCGTCATCGTCTCCGACGAGGCCTGGCGCCAGAGCACGCGGCTGGGTGTGCGAATCGAGGTGCCTTCCGTATCGACCCGGGCCATCGAGCACGGTCAGCGCGTGCGCCTGTACCTCGGCACTCGTGAAGTCATGGCCCGGACGCGGACCGTAGACCGAGGACCCATTCCGCCCGGGAGGGTCGGTTGGGCCGTCCTTCACTGCGAGGACGTCATCGAGGCCCGGGTACGGGACCGGTTCGTGTTGCGGTTCTACTCCCCGGTGACCACGGTGGGCGGTGGAACGGTATGCCGACTCGATCCCGGGAGGACGTGGCGCAGGGAAACGGGGCACTGGGAAGCCCTGATCACGGGCTCGGGAGAAGATGCCGTTGTCGCGGCGCTCCGTCTCGCGGGAGGAGTCGGCGTGGCCTCCGCCGATCTTCCCATCGTGACGGGACTCTCTCCTCGAGCCATTGCCCACATCCTCCGCGGGTCGGACGACGGGGTCGAGTTGGGGGAAAGGTGGTACGATGCCGAGGCGGCGGCGGTCGCGGCCGACGCGGTCCTGTCTTACCTCGGCGAGGCGCATCGCCGCAGACGCCGGGAGTCGACGATTCCGCTGGAGTCGCTTCGCGCGGGGCTCTCGTCCCGCTATTCGCCCGATCTTCTGGGACACGTCGTGAAGGAGCTGGCGCGAGCCGGAGTCGTCGAGGTGGACGGCCCCGGGGTCCGGCGGGCCGACCACCGTGTGGAGTTGAGTCCGGCCGAGGCTCGGGCAAAGCGACGCCTGCTCGAGGTCCTGACCGCGGCAGGACTGGCTCCCCCCGATCCCTCGGAGCTGGCAAGAAGTCTGGACCTGGATCGCAACCTGCTGAACGATCTTCTGGGACTACTCGAGGAGAAGGGAGAGATCGTAAGGATCAGCCCTGAGATCTACGTGACACGCGCCGAGGAGGAGCGGGCGACAAAGACCGTGCGAGAGATCGCGGGGCGGAACGCCGCGTCTCCGGGAGAGTTCAGAGCCGCCCTCGGGCTGACTCGCAAGCACCTGATCCCGCTTCTCGAGCACATGGACAGAAGAGGCGTCACGCGACGCACGGCCGAAGGAAGGACCGCTGGCGACACCTGACCTGCGATCGAGCCCTCAGTCCACGTAGTACAGGAAGCGACCGCAGTGGTCGCACACGCCGAGCGTGTCGTTTCGAGTGGCCTCTGACGACCAGGCCGTAGGCGTCGCCACGAAGCACCCGTAGCAGATTCCATTCAGCACGGGCGCGACGGCCCGGTCGAGTGTCGAAGCGAGGTCTCGATACCGGCGCTCGATCGGCGGCTCGAGGCGGCCGGTCAATTCGCCGATCTTCTCCTCGAGCAGCGCCAGCGCCTCGGCGGGTTTGAGGTCGAACACGGCTTCCTCCACGTCGAGAAGCTTCTGATCGTGAAGGCTGCGACGCTGACTCTGGAGGTCCTGCAGCTCCAGCAGGATCTCAAGCTGCGGGTGCATGGATCAGACTCCCTTTTCCTCCAGGAGGGCGATGAACTCCTCGGGGGTTTGGATCTCCGCGAGCTTCTCCGGGACATCGGGCTCCTTGCCGAACTGGGCGATCCTGCCCAGCACGGGAAGGTACTGGTTGGATACCTCGAGGGGCGGAGCGACGATGAGGAAGACGTGCTGCACCGGCTTCTTGTCGATCGCGTCGAAATCGATGCCGGAGAGCTTGCGTCCGAAGGCTACCCGGAGCCGATTGACCACGAGAGATCGGCAGTGTGGGATGGCGATGCGCCGTCCGATTCCGGTGGATCCCAGGTTCTCCCTTCGCTTGAGCATCTTGAAGAGGATGCCCCTGGACTTTTCGTCCAATCCCAGCAGCCCCACGAGCTCGCGGAGGGCCTCGTCCTTGGTCTCGGCTGCCAGGTCGAGATTGATCGCCTCGAGGGTAAAGAAATCGCGCAGTTGCATATATGTCCTCTCCTGGTCGAGCACGGCGGCATCGACCCGGGCGTTCACGTGTCGGTGAGCCCGATGAGTATATTCAAGTGGCCGAAACGCTGTCAAAGGACGCGGGGGAAAGGGCGCACAGGGTGACGGCTCGATTGACGGAACCTGGAAGCCAGCGTAGTGTGAAATACACGTGAGGGCTGCCGCGGGTGGCCCTCACGTGCGCTTTATGGGCGTTGCTTGACAATCAGGGGGTGAATCAGATTCGACGTGTTTTCGGATCCTGAGGTAGCGTGCCGAGGTTCCCGGGACCTCGTGAAACACCGGGAAAACACACAACTGCCAACGACAACTTGGCTCTGGCTGCGTAACCACGTAGCCCGTTCCCCGGGCGGCCCGCCCGAGGCGGCAAGGGGAGCGACGATGATTCGGGCTGGCTCACTCAGCAGGCTACGGGCTGGATGAGCGAGAAGGCGAAAGCCGAGTGGCTGGCTGCGGGCGGCGCCGTCGAGGAGCCCTGTCAGCGGTGAGATTCGATCCTCGAATACGCACGTAGAGACCGAAGGGGAAGGCTTCGCGGACCCGGGTGCGATTCCCGGCACCTCCATCGATACACCCGCGCTCCGGCTGTGCCGGGGCGCGGCGTTTTTCATTATTGGGCCGTCGTGGCGGTTGCTTGCCGACGGGCGACCGGGGCGGCCTTGTGGACCCGGCCACAAGGAGATTCGTACCGTGCTGGATGAACTTCTGGAGCGCTTGAACGGCGAATCGGAGGCACTGCTTCACGAGTTGAACGTGACGCTCCCGCGGGAGATCGAAAAGGCGGTCGCACAGGGAGACCTCAGCGAGAACTCCGAATACACCGCGGCGCTGGAGCGGCAGCAGTTCGTCCGCGCGCGACTCGATCACATCTCGCGTCGCCTGGGGGAACTGAGCGACGTCGATCTGGAGCAGATCCCGGCGGATCGAATCGGCTTCGGATCGAGGGTGGAGGTCATGGACCTGGACGATGAGTCCGTCGAGCAGTACACCCTGGCTTTCGGCGACTACCTCGACTTCGAGAAGGCCGAGATCTCGATGGCCTCGCCGATCGGCAAGGCGCTTCTCGGCAAGGCGCACGGCGACGAGGTGGAGGTGCCCCTGCCGAACGGCCGCATCCGGTATCGGGTCCTGACGTTCGAAACCCTGCACGAGCTCGGGGAATCGCAGGACTGAGCCTGCGGGCCGCGGCGCCTCAGAAAACCGATATCTCGGGGACGTAGCGGGACGGATCGACTCTCACATCCTCGAGGATCGCGTTCAGTTCGACCAGGGTGCGCAGGAGTTCTTCATAGAGCTCCGGGTCCTCGATCAGCCGTCCCGCCGACCCCTCGCCTGCCAGGAGCCCCGCCAGAAGGGAATCGGCATGGGTGACTGCGCCGGTGAGCTCCCGGTACAGGCTGTCGGATCGGACCAGCTGACCCAGGGTTCCCTCTCCTTCCAGAACCGTGCGCGTGAGGGTGTCGAATCGGGCGACCGCGGCCCGAGCCGCCGTGTAGAGCGTGTCGTCCTGAAGGATGCGCATGAGATTGCCCTCGGGTGCGGCAGCGGAAGCCACGAGGGTATCCAGGCTCTCGGCCAGCCGCACCATGTGGTCGTACAGTGCATCATCGACGACGAGACGTCCGAGGGTCCCCTCTCCCTCCAGTAGCCCCTCCGTCAGAGCCGAGAGGTTCCTGGCCACGTCCGTCAGGTCCCCCACGGCCGCGGCGCCTTCGGCCAGAAGCGCATCGTAGTCGAGGGAGGCGGCGGCAGGCACCGTGTCGCCGGGCTGTAGCACCGCGGCCTCGGAGCTTCCCGGCCGAATATCGATGATCCGGTCGCCCAGCAGGCCCTGCGTGCGCACCTGTGCCCGGGAATCGGATCGAATCTGGTCCCGGACGTCGGTGTTGATCGCCATCCAGATCGCCACCGCGTCTCTGCGCCCCTCGCGCTGATCCGGCGGTATGAACCGTATTGCGTCGACCTGTCCCACCGTCTGCCCGGCCAGCTGGACGGCGGCCCCGGGAACGAGACCGGAGGCCGAGCGAACGAGCGTGACGAGTCGGTAACGCTCTCCAAATACGTGCCCCGTGTCGCCGACCAGAAACACGCCGAGCGACAGGATGGTCAGGGCCACAAGGATCAGCAGCCCGACCCGGACCTGTTCCCACGTAACGGCTGCGCCTCGTCTCAATGCATCTCCCGCCGGTTCCGCACGGGCTTGCCCGCGGCATGAATCCTATCGCAGAAACTCTCGCACGTAGGCGTCCTCGGATCCCACCATCTCCTCCGGCCCTCCGACGAACGCGAGCCTCCCATCCGACAATAGAGCCACCCGGTTGCTGATACGGAAGGCCGAACGGATGTCGTGAGTCACGACGATGGAGCTGACGTCGAGCTCGCGCTGGAGCTTCATGATCAGATCGTTGATCGTCCGGGTGGTGATCGGATCGAGTCCGCTCGTGGGCTCGTCGTACAACAGCAGTCGCGGCCGATGGACCACGGCCCGAGCGATGCCCACGCGCTTCTTCATCCCGCCGCTGAGCTCCGCCGGTAACAGGTTCGACACCTGATCCGGCTCCAGGTCCACGAGCAGCAAGGACTCCCGCACCCTGCGCCCGATCTCTTCCTCGGAGAGATGGGTATGCTCGTGCAGGTAGAAGCCCACGTTGTCGTACACGGTGAGGGAGTCGAAGAGCGCGGCCTCCTGAAACACCATGCCCATGTTCCTGCGAACCGCCAGTACCTCCCGTAGCGGCGCCATCGATACGTCCGTGTCCTCCACCAGGACCGCACCGGAATCCGGAGCCGACAGGCCGAGAATGAGCCTGAGAATGGTGGACTTGCCCGCTCCCGAGCCACCCAGAACGGACAGGGTCTCTCCCTTGTGCAGGTCGAGGCTCACGCCTTCGAGGACGGAGTGGTCACCGAACGCCAGGTGAACGTCCTTGAGCTCGACAACCGGTCCCGACAGGTACGGAGCGGGGCCCTCGTCGCCGAGATCGGCAAGTGCTTTCCGCACCTCCTGACGGAGATCCTTCCGCATCTGGGAGTCCCAGAGGTCCAGCGAATCTCTCCGGTTCATTCGATCAACAGCGCGATCAGCATCTGGGTAAGGAAGTAGTCCGTGGCCAGGATGAATATGGAAGTGGTCACCACGGCCCTCGTCGCCGCCCGTCCCACTCCCTCGGTGCCGCCGGTGGTCTTGATGCCGAAATAGCATCCCGTGAGGGCAATGATGGCCCCGAAGAACACGGGCTTGAGCAGGCCGCCGAACAGGTCGATCGGCACGTAGCGGAAGATGAATCCGGTCTCGGACAGGGTGAGGTACACCGAGCGCATGTACAGGTCCACCGTCAGGTCCAGCTTGACGACCGCGATCAGCATGCCGCCGAGAACGGCCACTACGTCGGTGACGATGGTGAGCAGAGGGAGACAGATCAGCGCGGCCACGAAACGGGGCACGACCAGCTTCCGCACCGGGTCCACGCTCATGGTGTAGAGGGCGTCGATCTGCTCCGTGACCTTCATGGCTCCGATCTCGGCCGCCATGCCTGATCCCGCCCGCCCGGTTACCATGAGAGCCGTGAGGACGGGGCCGAGCTCCCGGACGGTACTGGCCCCCACGAGTCTCCCGATGTAGATGGTCGCACCGAACTGCTTCATCTCGACGGCCGACTGCAGGGCCAGCACCATACCGGTGAACAGACCGGTGAGGATCACGATCCCTATGGACCCCACACCAATCGCGTCCATCTGGATGACCACATCCCGTGCATAGAACGGTCGGGAGAGGCTGCCGCGGATGGATCTCCCAAGAAGCAGGAAATACTCCTGCGTGTTGAACGCCCAGCCCTTCAGAGTCTCGTTGAGAAAGTGCAGAGGGGTGCGGGCCGTTTCGCGCAAGCTCATGACGGGCTGACCCTCTCCCGGGCTTTGACTCCCCAGCGTCCCGCGACTAGTTTCGCGCGCGCGGGTCCTGCCCGGCACGAGTGCAGCGGAGACGGCAGGACCGTGACTTCGACGCCGCTTTCCTGCGGCGGACTGTCCTCGCGGCAGGTTACCCGGGATCCACAGCGGACGCAAGACGAGAACGTGTCTCCAGAGCCTCCTCACGTGAACTACGAGCAGACCAGGCGATTCCTGGATCACGCCAGCGAAGGGCGGGTCCTGGTCGTCGGTGACGCGATGCTGGATGTGTACCTCACGGGTTCCGTGGATCGCGTGTCGCCCGAGGCCCCGGTGCCCGTCGTGCGTGTGGAATCGGAGCGATCCGCCCCTGGAGGCGCGGCCAACGTGGCCATGGGAGTAGCGGCGCTCGGGTGCACCTGCCGCCTGGTGGCCGCCACGGGAGAAGACGATACGGGCAACGTGCTCGGGGATCGCCTCGAGGCTGCGGGCGTCAGTCGAGCCGACCTCGTACCGGTCCCCGATCGCCCCACCACGCGTAAGACCCGAATCGTGGGGCGTCAGCAGCAGATGCTGCGCGTGGATCACGAAGATCCGATGCCTCTGGAAGGAGAGGCGCGGGCACGCCTGGCGGGGCGGGCCATGGAGGCACTCGAGTGGGCCGACGCACTGGTGATCGAAGACTACGACAAAGGGGTTCTGCAGAGCGAGCTTTCCAGGGCGCTCATCGCGCGGGCTCGAGCGCGTAAGATCCCGTCGGTCGTGGATCCCAAGCTGCGGCACTTCTTCGACTTTCCCGGGGTGACCGTCTTCAAGCCGAACGCGAGGGAGCTGGCGGCGGCGCTCGGGCTGGAGCGGGCACCCCGGGACGAGCACACGCTTCAGCCCTTGCTCGATCGATTGGGGTGTGACTGTCTCCTCCTGACCCTCGGTGATGAGGGCATGCTTCTGGTCGAGCCGGGGAAGGACACGCAGCTGTTGCCACCCGAGACCCGCGAGGTGTTCGACGTCACGGGGGCCGGGGATACCGTCACGGCCGTGCTGGCGGTAGGTCTGCTGGGAGGCGCAGGGGTCCGCGAAGCCGCGTATCTTGCCAACCTGGCCGCGGGGATTGAAGTGACCCGTCTGGGAGCGGTGCCGGTGACGCGCGCCGATCTCCTGGAGGAGGTTCGAGGGAGAGACGCGAGTTCATGAGGGCGCGGAACGGATAACACCACGGGAGCACAACGATGCCTACCGATATCGAGATCGCACAACAGGCTACCCTTCGTCCCATCGTCGATGTGGCTGCAGAAATCGGACTGACCCCCGATGACCTCCGGCCCTATGGCCACACCATGGCCAAGATCACTCCGCAGGCCCTCGAGGGAAGAGATCCCCGCGGACAGGTCGTGCTCGTCACCGGCATGACGCCGACGCCAGCGGGGGAAGGGAAGTCCACCGTCGCCGTGGGACTGGCGCAGGCGCTCCGACGGCTCGAGCGGAGCACGATGCTCTGCCTTCGCGAGCCCTCGCTGGGGCCCGTGTTCGGCATCAAGGGCGGAGCCGCGGGTGGCGGGTATTCGCAGGTCCTACCGATGGAAGAGATCAACCTGCACTTCACCGGAGACTTTCACGCCATCACATCGGCGCATTCTCTCCTTTCCGCCGTGTTCGACAACAACCTGCAAAGAGGGAATTCGATCGGCGTCGACACCCGCAAGATCAACTGGAAGCGGGCAATCGACATGAACGATCGGGCCCTGCGCAACGTCGTCATCGGGCTGGGGGGGCCGATGCAGGGCTTGCCGAGAGAGGACGGGTTCACGATCACGGCGGCTTCGGAGATCATGGCGATCTTCTGTCTCTCCACCGATCTGGAGGACTTCGAAGCGAGGGTATCTCGGATCGTCCTGGGCACTCGGCCGGACGGTTCGTTCGCCCGAGCCGGCGAGTTGAACGTGGACGGGGCGATGGCGCTGCTGATGAGGGATGCGCTGGCTCCCAATCTCGTGCAGACGATCGAAGGCGGTCCGGCCCTGATTCACGGAGGACCGTTTGCCAATATCGCTCATGGCTGCAACTCGCTCATCGCGACACGTGCGGGCGCTCGCCTGGCCGACATCGTCGTCACCGAGGCCGGTTTCGGCTCGGATCTCGGAGCCGAGAAGTTCTTCGACATCAAGTGTCGCATGGGCGAGCTGGACCCGAAGGCGGCCGTCATCGTTGCCACTCTGCGGGCCTTGAACCATCACGTGGCCGTGACCGGCGACGCGAACGCGGGATACGAGAACCTACTGGCCCACGTGGAGAACGTGCGGCAGTTCGGCGTTCCCGTGGTCGTCGCGATCAACCGGTTCTCCGACGATGCCGATGACGAGGTTCGCGCGCTCGCGGACGTGCTCGACCGGGCCGGGGTGCGGTATGCCGAGTGCGACATCTGGGCTCGCGGAGGGGAAGGGGGCATCGCGCTCGCGGAAGAGGTGCTTTCGACGCTGGACGAAGGCGATGCCCGCTTCGAGCCCCTGTATGAGCTGGATCTCGGCCTCGAAGAGAAGCTGGACGCCATTGCCACGCGAGTCTATGGCGCCGAGGGAGTGACCCTGACGGCGGCTGCGTCGAAGCAGGTGCCGCAGATCGTCGAGAACGGGCTCGGCGACCTTCCGGTCTGCATCGCCAAGACCCAGTACTCGCTCACTGATGACCCGAGCCGCCTCGGCCGGCCGACCGGTTTCGACATCACGGTCCGCGAGTTCCGGATTTCGGCCGGCGCGGGTTTCATCGTAGCCCTCACGGGAGACGTGATGACGATGCCCGGCCTGGCCGCCAGGCCCGCGGCCGAGGGCATGCGGGTGCATTCGGACGGGCGGATCGAAGGACTGTTCTGACCTTCGGGCCCATTTCTGACTCGAGAAAGGAACATCGGATGCGAGCGTGGCACACCAATCGGGCTCCGGCTGCCATCGGCCCCTACTCGCAGGCGGTGGAAGCCGACGGGTTTCTGTTCACCGCCGGTCAGATCGGATTGGATCCGGAGACCGGCGAATTCGCGGGCGGGGACGTCGAGACGCAGGCGCGCCGCGCGCTGGACAACGTCGGGGCGATCCTCGATCATGCCGGTCTGTCGTTCGGCCACGTCGTGAAGACGACGGTGTACCTGGTCGATATGGGCGAGTTTCCGAAGGTGAACGAGATCTACGCAGAATACTTCTCGGACCCGTATCCGTCGCGCTCCACCGTGGCAGCGGCGGCTCTTCCGAAGGGAGCGCGAGTCGAAATCGACGTGGTTGCGCGACGAGCCTGAGGTCGTGCGGCCGGGAGACGGTTCGACGCGACAGGGGGGGCGGATGGCGGCCGGTGTCGCCTGCGGTCTTCAAAACCGTTATGGGGTGCGAACAGCGTCCCGGGTGGGTTCGACTCCCACACGCTCCCGCCACCTCCCCGTGCTTCTGATGCTCCTGCTTCTGCTCACCGTCCCGGGACGAGCGACGGCGCAGGAACCCGTTTCCTCGGACTCCTCCAGTCTGGCAGCGACCGATTCCGCGGCCTCCGTCACAAACGCAGAGTCGCCGGTCGTCAGCACCGCACCGGCGCCGGCCGGCCCGCCGGTCAGTCCCATGGGGGCGTTCTTCCGAAGCCTCGTGCTCCCAGGCTGGGGCCAGGCGGCCGTCGGAAGACCCGTACGCGGCGCCTTCTATTTTGCCATGGAGAGCGCATCGCTCTGGATGCTGTTCAAGACCCAGGCGAAGTTGAGCTCGGCGGAGAGGATCGGAGACGAAGACCTCATCTCGTCACGTAAGGCTCAGAAGGAGGACTGGATCGTTCTGGCGGTCTTCTGGGCCCTGTTCTCGGGAGTAGACGCATGGGTGTCGGCCAATATGTGGGACTTCGAGGGCGCGATCGTCCCTCCGCCGGACGGATCGCCCGGTGTGGCGATTCAGTACTCCGTCCCCGTCGGAGGGCCTGAGTGAGCGAAGAAACGCGCGGAAGGGATGCTCCCGTCGGAGTGTTCGATTCGGGCCTCGGGGGATTGACCGTTCTCGGGGCGATTCGCGATCGCCTACCCTCGGAAGCCACCGTCTATCTAGGAGATACAGCGCGCGTACCCTACGGGCCGAAGGCCGCGGAGACGATCACCCGGTACGCGATCGAGGCGACGGACTTTCTGCTCGGCCTGGGCGTGAAGGCGATCGTCGTGGCCTGCAACACCGCCACGGCCCGAGCGCTGCCAGCGGTGGAAGCGAGGGCGGGGGTTCCGGTTCTCGGAGTGGTGGAACCAGGTGGCCGCGCCGCCGTGAGGGCTTCGCGTTCCGGCCACATTGGCGTGATCGGGACCCGGGGGACGATCGCCAGTCGGGCGTACAACGAGGTGATCCACCGGCACCGCCCCGAAGCGATCGTATATGAACAGGCCTGTCCCCTCTTCGTACCTCTGGTGGAGGAGGGCTGGGTCGATGACGACGTGACGGAACTGGCCGCTGAGCGCTACCTGCGGCCGCTCCTCGCGCGCGACATCGATACCCTGGTCCTCGCCTGCACGCACTACCCGCTTCTGAAGCCGCTTCTCAGTCGGGTCGCCGGATCCGACGTGGTGTTGATCGATTCGGCCCAGGCGACGGCCGAGGCCCTGGAAGAGATGCTCCGGGCCGGAGCGCTTGCCTCAAAGGGTGAGGCCCCGGGCGAGGCCCGCTACTACGTAACCGACGAGGCCGCGCGGTTCGACTCGCTGGCACGGAGGCTACTCGGCCAGGAAGTCGACCATCTGGAGACGGTCAGCGTGGATTCCACCGGTTGAGCACGATTTCGTCGGGCGAAACCCGGGCCCATGTGCAATGGTGCAGCCAGTCACCCGAGTTGAGGTAGAATCGACCCGGGCTGACCTCGAGCAGCTCCGGCCGGTGGCAGTGTCCGAACGCCACCAGGTCCAGCTGCGGGTCCGTGGCGAGCAGGTCCCGTGCGAAGTGACGGAGCCTGTCCGCCCGCACGTCGCTGCCCCGGTCATCCGGACGGTCGTGGCGGCTCTCCGTGCGGCTGACGAGCCGGATCAGTCGCGCGGACCAGTCGGGGTGGAGCTGCCGGAAGGCGGCTCGCGCCGGGCGGCTCCGGATCACGGTCTTGAGTGCCCGGTACCCCCAATCTCCCCCTCCGAGGCCATCGCCATGGGCGACGTAGGTCCGGCGACCGCCGACATCGGTCACGACCGGTCCCGCGACGAGCTCGATTCCGATCTCGTTCTCCAGGAACTTCCCGCCCCACGAATCGTGATTTCCTCCCAGCATCCTTATGCGTACGCCGGCTTCGACGATCTCCGACAGAACGCGGAGCACCTTGAAGTGTCGACTGAGGACCACCGTCTCGTACTCGAACCAGAAATCGAACAGGTCTCCGTTGATCAGGAGATCCGCCGTCGTCCCGGGCACCTGCGCGAGGAACTCCATCAGCGCACTTTCGTGCTCCGGGGGGGCGGCTCCCAGATGTGCGTCGGATATGACGACGGTGGACCTTTCCATGGCGCGAAGTATAGACTGCCGCTGACGAACGTGAAACGGCCGGGACGCGGTGAAGCCCCGGAGCCGGGAGGTTGGCGATGAGCCAGGACGCCGCCAGAGTCGAGCGAACGCGTTTGAGGGTTCGCTATGCGGAGACCGACCAGATGGGGCGGGCGCACCACATGGTGTACCTGGCCTGGTTCGAGCTGGGACGCACCGAGCTGATGAGAAGCGCCGGAGTCGCCTACTCGGAGCTCGAGGAGCAGGGGATCAGACTTCCGGTGGCGAACGTGGAGATCGAGTACCTGGGAGCGGCCCCCTACGACTCCCTGGTGGAGATCGAGACATCCGTGAGCGACGTTCGTAGCCGCACCGTGACCTTCTCGTATCACGCGAGACTGGCCGAATCCGCGGAGTCGCTGGCCCGCGGAACCACTCGCCTCGTCTGCGCCAACGAGTCCGGTCGGGCCATGCGGATCCCCGGCCATCTGTCCTCCGTTCTCCACACGCTCCTGCTCGAATCCGAGGCAGAGGAACGGTGAGACCGCGGCTCTCGCCGGGCGCCCCCGTTTTCTTGCTCGGGTCCTTCAGTGCCGGTAGCTTCCGCCCGGCCCGCGTCGCGGTCGTGTGGCTGGCTTTGACCGGTTGCGTGCATTCGATCGAAAGCGGACCGCCGTTGCGGGGCCCTGCGGCGGTGGCCGACCGGATGGCCGCCGTTGGAGGACGATCGGTTCCGGCGACCCTCAACTTCGACTGGCGATACGCGGACCGGCGAGGAGATGTCGGGGGCGAGGGAGTCGGGCGCTACAATCCCCCCGACAGCTTGCGCGTCGACCTGTTCACGTCCGGGGATGTCGCGATGGCGATCGCGGTGGCGGGTGACGAGCTCCGGAGCCTCGGCGAGATCGAAGATGTCGAGATCCCGGGTCTCGAGTTCGTCTACGCGATGGCGGGCCTGTTTCGTCCAGGAAGCGGGTCGCCGGAAGGATATCTCGCCGGGGCCGACTCGGTCCTCGTATACGAGACGTCGAACGACCGCCGGACCTACTACTTTGTTCGGGACGGCAGGCTCCGGCGGGTGGAGGAACGTCGGCACGGAAGTACCGTGCAGCGCGTGAACATCGACTGGGAGATCGGGGCGGCGTGGCCGGTCGAAGCGGAGTACCGTAATCTCGTCGAGCACAGCCGGGTCCGTTGGAAGGTCACCGAAGTCAAGTACGAGCAGGAGAGCCATCCGGCGTATGTATACGAGCTTCCCCCGTTTCCCTGACGTCCGGATCGCTCGCGGCCTGCTGATCGCGGCGTCGCTCGCCGGCGTGCTGGGAGGCTGCAACTATACGTTCGCAGGAGGGGGTGGCCTTCCGTCCCACATCAAGACGGTCTACGTGCCTCCGATCGAGAACCGGACCACCCAATTCGGTCTCACGCAGCCGTTCACCGAGCGTCTTCTGGACGCCGTTCGCGGCAATCTGGGTGTTCAGCTGGCAGCCGAGGGAGAGGCCGACGCGACCATCGTCGCGGAGCTCTCCCGTTACTCGGACCGGGCGATGAATTTTCAGGGGGTCGAGGACGTCGGCGCAGCGGTCTTCCAGCGGCAGGTGACCATCGTAGCCTCCGTGCAGATCATAGACCGGAGTCGTAACCAGATCATCTACAACGGCGCCTCGATCAGCGGAGACGGAGAATACAGTCCCGCGGATCCGGCTGGCGAAACCACCGGACAGGATGTCGCCTTGGACAACCTCGTGCAGAAGATCGTCGACGGAGCCCAATCTCAATGGTGACCCGGCGAACGGGCTCGCGCTGGAGGCAGCTCCGCCGACTCGCCCTTCTTGCCGGGGGGCTCTGGTTCGTGTTCGGTGGACCCCAGACCCGAGGGGACTCGGCCGAGGGCAGGGTCACGGGGCCGCAGGAGGCCGTAGCCGCGGAGACCACCCCGGTGGCCGTCGGCGTGTGGGTCGAGGCCCCTAACCTACAGGAGGCGACGGGTCACGAAGCGGGCGCCTCGGAAGAGCACGCCACGGATTCCGAGGCGGGAGAGGGCGGACACGGACCGCGGATCCGGGACGTGTTCTTCATTCTCATCGCCATTCTACTGTCGGGTAAGTTCCTCGGGGAACTCGTGGAGAGGCGCGGGCAACCGGCGGTTCTCGGTGAGCTCGTCGCCGGGGTGATCCTCGGCGGCAGCGTCCTCGGCATCATACCGGACGCCGGCACCGAGATGTATGAGATCATCCACGTCTTCGCCGAGATCGGCGTTTCGATACTCCTCTTCGAGATCGGACTCGAGACGGACCTGCGGGAGATGTTCAACGTCGGAAGGACCGCCTCGGCCGTTGCATTGATCGGGGTCGTGGTTCCGTTCGGCCTCGGGTTTCTCTACTGGTACTTCGCCAACCCGGCCATCGGAGTTCACCCGGAGGGGATCAGCTTCGCCATCGTGGCCATCTTCGTCGGAGCGACGCTCACGGCCACGTCGGTCGGCATCACCGCTCGAGTGCTCTCCGACCTGGAGCGCATGCACACGTCCGAGGCCCGGATCATCATCGGGGCCGCGGTGATCGACGATGTGCTGGGGATCGTCATCCTGGCCGTGGTCGCCGGACTGGCGTCGGGGGCCGCGGTCGGCCTGTTCGCGATCAGCAAGATCTTCGTCTTCGCGGTGGGCTTCCTGGTGCTCGCCGTACTGATCGGAAACCGGTTTGCTCCGGTCCTGTTCGATTTCGTGGATCGAATGAGGGTGAGGGGCGTTCTCCTCGTCACCGCGTTCTGCTTCGCGCTCGGGGTGGCGGCCCTGGCCGACTGGGCGGGGTCGGCGATGATCATCGGCGCCTTTGCCGCCGGCCTGGTGCTCTCTTCCACCAATCAGTTCGACTCCGTGGTCGAGAAGATCGAGCCCGTGGCCGACGTCTTCACGCCGATCTTCTTCGTGGTGGTGGGAGCTCCGGTCAACGTGCACCTGTTCATTCCGGGATCGACCGACTTCGACCTGGCGGTTCTCATCGTGGGCCTCATCCTGACCGCGATCGCCATCGTCGGTAAGCTAGTGGCAGGTCTGGCGGTGCGTCGGGCCGGTGTCAGCAAGATCGTCGTGGGCGTCGGAATGGTGCCTCGCGGCGAGGTGGGGCTCATCTTCGCGTCGATCGGATTGACCGCGGGCATCCTGTCCGGAGCCGTCTACAGCGCGATCCTCATCATGGTCATCCTGTCGACGTTCATCGTCCCGCCGGTGCTCAAGCTGCTCTTCGCTGCCCACCCGCAGCCGGCTGCTCCGTCGGTGGACGAACTGGAGGACACGCATTTCTGATTCGTCTGATCCGGCACTTCCGGACAGCTCCCCGGGAAGCGTCCCCGATCCGGCTCCGATCCTGGATCGATCGGAGCTACTGAGGCGATTCGGGCGGCCGCGGGAGGGGCGCCTCGTTTTCACGAACGGGGTGTTCGATCTGCTCCATCGGGGCCACGTCGCATCGCTTCGGGCGGCTCGGGCACTGGGCGATCGGCTGGTGGTTGCCGTGAACTCGGACGAGTCCACCCGCCGGCTCAAGGGATCGACCCGGCCGTACCAGTCGCAGGAAGACCGGGCTTCGCTCCTCGCGGCGCTGCGCTACGTGGATGGGGTCACCATCTTCGACGAGGACACACCCGAAGCACTCATTCAGCAGCTCCTTCCCGATGTGCTGGTCAAGGGAGCCGACTACGACGAGTCGGAGATCGCGGGGGCCGCCGCCGTTCGAGCGGCAGGCGGAACGGTGGTGCGAATCCCACTCGAACCCGGGCTCTCGAGCTCCGGTCTGGTTCGCAGGATCCAGGAAGCGAGAGCGGCTCCGAAGTAGCGCCACGTTGCGCCGAACGGGGAGCAGCGCATAAATAGCTACGCCCCGCCGGCGACGCGCGTCGGCGGGCGCCGTCGAGGGCACGGAGCACCGGACGGCATGCGCAACCGGAGACGACGAGTGAGCCAAACGACAGGGCCGGGAAGCGGGGCCTCGCCGGAGACCCCGCGGGTGGGGAGCAACCGCTTGCGAGACCTGCTCTCGCTGACGAAGCCCCGCATCACCTTCATGGTTCTCATCTCCGCCGGGGCCGGCTTCCTGCTGGGCACCGGGGGGACGCCGGACGTCCGAGCCCTGCTCGTCGCCTCCCTCGGCATCGGCCTCGTGGCGGCGGGAACCAGCGCCCTCAATCAGGTCATCGAGCGGGACATCGACGCGCGAATGATCCGAACGCGGGACCGGGCCCTTCCGGCGGGACGGGTCACGGCTCGCGCCGGCACCTACTTTTCGCTGGCTCTCTGCATTCTCGGCCTCCTCGTGCTCGTCGCATGGGTCAATGGTTTGACGGCTCTGCTCGGTCTGATTGCGGTCCTGATCTACGTGCTGGTCTATACTCCTCTGAAGCGGGTCTCCTCGCTCTCCACCATCGTGGGCGCGATTCCCGGGGCCCTTCCCATCCTCGGGGGCTGGACGGCGGCGACGGGGTCTCTCGGTCCCGGCGGCTGGGCGCTGTTCGGCATCCTCTTCTTCTGGCAGCTTCCTCATTTTCTGGCACTCGCCTGGATGTACAGGGAGGACTACCGAAGCGGGGGTCTGAAGATGCTGGGGGTGGCGGACCCGGAGGGCCGACAGACCCGACACCAGTCGGTTCTCTATGCGATCGCGCTGCTCCCGACGACGCTGCTGCCGGTGCTGCTCGGGATGTCGGGGGAAGTCTATGCCTTCGCGGCTCTCCTCCTCACGGCAGCCTATGTGCTGAGCGCCCTTCGATTCGCCCTCAGAGGAAGCTCTCTCACTGCGCGAAGCCTGTTCCGCGTTTCCTTGCTTTACCTGCCCGTCCTTCTCCTCGTGCTGACTCTCGACATGGGGCCACGTCCGATGCCGGATTCGACCCATGCATCGGTCTCCCTGACGGCCAAGCAGCCGCTGTCGCCACGGTAGGGTGGCTATCGTGGCAGCCCGGACGTACCTCCTGGCCACACGCAACCCGCACAAGGCGAGAGAGATTTCCGGGCTCCTCGCCGATCTTGATGTCGAGGTGATCTCGCTGTCCGAGGCGGGAGTCTCTCCGCTGCCCGGTGAAGATGCGGTCGAGACGTATGAGAGCTTCGAGCAGAATGCCCTGGCGAAGGCACGTTTCTATCGCTTTCATACCGGGCGGCCCCTGATCGCCGATGATTCCGGGCTGTGCGTGGACGCTCTGGACGGAGCGCCCGGGGTCCGCTCTCGCCGGTTGGCGACCGATCACGGCATGGCGGGGCCGGACGAAGATGCGGCGAACAACGAGTGTCTTCTGCGCTTGATGGAGAGCGTTCCGGATTCCGAACGGGGAGCGCATTACCAATGCTCGCTGGCCCTGGTCGAGGAAGGTCGTTCCCTCGTCCTGACCGGCAGGCTCCATGGCCGAATCGGTCGAGAAGCGCGAGGTGACGAGGGTTTCGGCTACGATCCGCTGTTCTACGTTTCAGAATACGGACGAACCGTGGGAGAGCTCCCGCCCGAGATCAAGGCCTCGATCAGCCACCGAGCCGCCGCGGTTCGTTCGCTCCGCCGGTGGCTTCACATCGATCCATGAAGACAGGAGTGACCATGAGCATCGCCCGGCGAATCCATCGATCCCACGTTCTGCTCGGCGCCCTCCTCCTGCTCGCGACCGGCGGAAGGTCATACGCGCAGGAAGCTCCCACGGCCGACCCGAAGGATGTCGAGTCCGTCGACGCCATCATGGCGGCCGTGTACGACGTCATTTCGGGCCCCGCCGGAGAGGAGAGGGACTGGGACCGAATGCGGTCGCTCTTTCTCCCCGAGGCCCGCCTCATTCCCTCGTACATGAATCCCGAGGGCGAGATCGGAATCCAGTACCTCAGTCTGCAGGACTGGATCGATCAGGCCACCGGTTGGTTTGCGGAGAACCCGTTCTACGAGGTCGAGATTCACAGGGTCGAGGAGCGGTACGGCCACATCGCGCATGCCTTCAGCACGTACGAGTCCCGCAACGAGCCCGCTGGAGAGCCATTTGCCCGGGGTATCAACAGCTTTCAGCTTCTTCACGACGGGCAGCGCTGGTGGGTGGTGAACATTTACTGGCAGGGCGAGACGGATTCGGAGCCCATCCCCGCGGCCTACCTTCCCTGAGTCCGGGGGCACGCGGTTCGGCACCGGTCGCGCCGCCTGTGCAACCGGGGGACGCTGATGCGTCATCCGGGTTGGACCGTCTCCCTGTCGGGCCGACCGCACTATGTTCAGCGTGCCGGGCACGATCCCGCTGAACGAGGAGAGGCTTGGGTACCGACTGGGCGAAGGTGTTCGAGGAGACGTACGAGGAGCTCGTCCGCTTTCTCTACCGGCACGTGTGGGCGGAGGACCGTGCACACGATCTGGCCCAGGAAGCTTTCGTTCGCGCCCTGCGTCACGAACCGGAACAGCCCCGGGCGTGGCTCTTCTCGGTGGCACGCAATCTGGCACGCGATGAAGCACGGACCGCGCAGCGTCGGCGTCGTCACCTCGAGCTCGTTCGGGTGGAGCAGGGCGGCGCGACGGTTCCGGACTCCGGCGCGGAGATCGAGAAGAAGGAGCGCCTGAAGGCAGTTCGCGAGGCTCTCGATACCCTGGGGGATAGAGACCGTGAGGTCCTGCTCCTCTGGGATGCGGGTCTGAGCTACGATGAAATCGCGGAGCAGACAGGACTGGCCCGGGGGGCGATCGGCACGACGTTGTCCAGAGCGAGGAAGAGGCTCGTCGAAGCGTTCGAGAGGGGGGAGGGCTGAATGAAGCACCTCTCGGAAGGGGAGCTGCACGGCTGGCTCGATGGGGCCGTAGAGGAAGCCGAGGACGCAGAGTCGATTCGGAAGCACCTTGCCACGTGCGCGGAATGTGCTGCCCGACTGGATCGAGAAAGCAAGGTGCGGGACGATGCCGCGGCCATCCTGGCTTCTGTCGTCCCGGACCGAGGGGGACCTCCGTTCGAGGCGATCGAGGAAAGGGCGCGAGGCTCCGTTTCCAGAGCCGGGAACCGCTGGCGCTCGGTCCAGCGCCTTGGTTGGGCAGCCAGCATCATGCTGGCGCTGGGAGCCGGGTGGATGGCGCGGGCCCTGCTTGTCGAGAAGGGCTGGACGGACCCGTTTCACGCAGGAGCACCCGCCGAGATCGTGCTCCAGGCGGAGGTGGAGCCCTCCGTCGAATCGAGGGCCGAGAAGGCGTCGGAAGCGGAGAGAGCGGATCGCGACGAGGGCCAGGTAACGGACGTCCGAGGTGACGCTGCCAGCCGGATCGATAGCGCCGCGGAGGGAAGGCGGGGCCAGCCCGAAGTCGAGGCGAGGGCTCCGGCTCCCGAGGCCGAAGAGGTCGCGGAGCCCTCGGCCGAGGCCCTGAGAACGCGGAGCCGAGTGGCGGAGGTGGCGATCCCGACCTGGCACGACCTACCCCTTGGACTCCCGCTTCCGCTGCCCATGGCGGCCACGGGGTGCTATCGATTGGAGTTCTCATGGTCTCCCGGAGTCGGGTATGTCCCCGGAGATCTGGAGCTCACAGAGCAGCCTGCGCCCGGTCGTACCGGCTCTCCCGTCTTCGCCGTCGTCGTTCCCGGCGGTGCCGTGGCAAGACTGCAGGAGGCGATGTGGGGCGTCCCTGACCGGGATTCGCTCTGGGTGCAGCTGATCACGGCCCCCGAACAGGAGACTCTGACGCTCAGACTCGAGAGGACGGGCTCGGACTGGGTCGGTGAGGGCAGGGTGAGAGATCCCACCGGCCGGGGCGGTGAGAACAGGGGCCCGGTACGGCTCGTCCGAATCTCCTGCGACATCCAGTGAGCGACCTCGGCGCCCATGGTGGGGAGTGGCGGCGGCGCCTTCTGGCCGCCCGACAGATCTACGAGGGAGTGTACGTAGCTCCCTACCGGGCCTCGATTCACAGGGAGTACCTGCGGCAACGGGACCTCCTCTTTTTGCTCGCGTTCTCCGATCTGCTCGGCGTCCCGAGCCCCCTGCACCTCTACACGCTGGAAATGCTGCCCGAGATGCTCGAGAACTTCCACGAATGGCATCGACGATTGGGGTTGGAGGAGGCACCCGAGGGAGGTTTCCGGTGCTGCTGACGGAAGGAGCGAGCCGGTGGATGGGTTCGGGCGGTGCGATGTCCCGACCGCTGGTCTTCTTCGGTGGCAAGGGAGGGGTCGGGAAGACCACTCTGGCAGCGGCGTGGGCCCTTCAGTCGGCCGCTGACGGGTTCCGGACACTTCTGGTATCGACCGATCCGGCTCATTCCACCAGCGACGTGCTCGGTCGACCTCTGGACGACGAGATACGTCTGGTGACGGAGTGCCTGTGGGGGATCGAACTCGATCCCTCTACGGAGGCGGAGAGATACATCAGGGAGGTCTCGGACCGCATCAGCCAGGCGATCCCGCCCCGCTTGAACCGTGAGATCGAGTCACAGCTGGACTTCGCACGTGCCTCGCCGGGCGCCGAAGAAGCCGCGCTGTTCGATCGGTTCACTCGCCTGATCGATGAAGAGGGCTTCGACCGGATCGTGTTCGACACGGCCCCCTCGGGCCACACGCTCCAGCTGCTGACACTTCCCGAGCGGATGGCCGCGTGGGTCGAGTCTCTGGTCGCGCAGCGGCGGAAGGTCTCGGCGCTCGGAAAGATGTGGCGGCGCGTGGATGGGGCAGCCGCCGGATCCGAGGGACCGGGCGGGGACGTCGTCCTGGCGGCCCTGGAGGAGAGGCGGACTCGCTTTGAACGCATCCGGGACGTTCTTCGTGATCGGGATCGCACGGCCTTCGTCTTCGTCACGACCGCCGAGCGATTGCCGGTGGCAGAAACCGAGAGGGTCGTCGCGGCCCTGGGCAGTGCCGGAATTCCGGTGGGAGGAGTGATCATCAATCAGGTTCTCCCCGACGGGTCCGAGGATCCCTTTCTGGTCCGTCGGAAGGCTCGCGAGGCCTCGCAGCTCCTCGAGATCCAGAAGAAGTTCAGCCGGTGGCCGATCGCCCGCATGCCGCTCCTCGACCGGGATCCCGTCGGCCGCGAAGAACTGCTCGATTTCCTCTCCCGGCTCAGGGGTGACGGGCCCGAGGAGGAACGTTGAGCGCCATCCTTCTGCTGGTCATCGGGGCCGCGGCTTTCCTGACCGGGTACCGTATCTACTCGAGGTACATCGCGCGCCACATCTATCGCCTGGATCCGGACTTCGTCACCCCGGCGCACGAGTTCGAGGACGGCGTGGACTTCGTGCCCACGAATCGCCACGTGCTCTTCGGCCACCATTTCACCTCCGTGGCCGGCGCAGCGCCGATCGTCGGCCCGGCGATCGCCGTGATCTGGGGCTGGCTGCCGGCGTTCCTCTGGGTGGTCCTCGGAACCGTGTTCGCCGGAGCCGTGCACGACTTCGGTACGCTGTGGATCTCGACTCGGCACAAGGGCAATTCCATCGGCACGCTGGCCGAGTCCATCGTGGGAGACCGGGCTCGTGTCCTGTTTCTCCTCCTCATCTTCTTCCTTCTCCTCATGGTGAACGCGGTGTTCGCCGTCATCATCGCGAACCTCTTCATGAGCAATCCGGGAGCCGTTCTGCCGGTATGGGGAAGCCTCGCGGTTGCGCTGGTGGTAGGCTTCCTGATCTACAGGACCGGTGCGGGCATTCTCGTTCCTTCCCTGGCCGCTCTCGCCATACTCTATCTGCTCATCTGGTTGGGGCAGTACGCGCCCTTCACGCTTCCGGACCTGTTGGGTCTGGCGCCGACGGCGGCCCAGATGAACGCGGCAGGAGGCGATTCCGCGGCGGCGGTTGAGGCGGCGGCGCGCGACGGCCAGAGGGTCGGCTGGATCATCATCCTCTTCGTCTACACCTTTTTCGCCAGCGTGCTGCCGGTCTGGCTTCTACTGCAGCCTCGCGACTACGTAAACGGGCACCAGCTGTTCGTGGCACTCGGCATCATCGGACTCGGGGTCCTGGTCACGAATCCGACCGTCGTGGCTCCTGCCGTGAACCACCATCTCCCCCCGGACGCACCTGGCTGGTTTCCGCTGCTCTTCATCACGATCGCCTGCGGAGCCATCAGCGGGTTCCACGGACTCGTGGCCTCCGGAACGTCCTCGAAGCAACTCGATCGTGAGCCGGACGCGCGGTACGTCGGATACGGGGGCGCCCTGGGGGAAGGGGCTCTCGCGCTGACGTCGATCCTGGCGACCACTGCGGGGTTTGCTCTCTTCGTGGGCATCGACGGCTGGCACGCGCACTACGGCAGCTGGGCCGCCGCTTCATCGGGGGCTACGGCTGCCTTCGTCAACGGAGTGGGGGTGCTGGCGGAGGGACTCGGAATCCCGCACCGGGTGGCCACGATCTTCGCCGCCGTCGTCGTCATCAGCTTCGCGGCCACGACGCTCGACACCAGCGTTCGACTTCAGCGGTACATCATCGCCGAGCTGGGAGCCGAGTACCGTATCCGCACGGTCCAGAACCGGTGGGTGGCCACCTTCATCGCCGTGTCGACGTGCGCCCTGCTGGCGCTCGGGCTCGACCGGGGCGCCGGTGGGATGCGGCTGTGGCCGCTGTTCGGGACGACGAACCAGCTCCTCGCGGGACTCAGCCTGCTCGTTCTCACGCTCTTTCTGCTGCAGCTCGGACGGAAGGCCTGGGTCACGGCCGTTCCGATGATCTTTCTGCTCTTCATCACGACCTGGGCGATGACCCTCAACCTCGTGCGCTTCGCGGCGGAAGATCAGGTTCTTCTCGTGGTGGTCGGAGGCGCGATCTTCGTCCTCGAGATCTGGCTCCTCTTCGAGGGGGCGGCGGCGTTCAGGCGGCTCGGCCTCGGCCGGCCGGATGCCGACACCCGAGAATTCGACTGACCTGCTCCAGATCCACAAAGGCGCCAGGCCGGGCCGGGCGGCATCATCGCTCCGTTAAGCGTTCGGGCCCCGTCGATTGTCCATGGGGGGAAGATCCATCGGGGCCCCGATGGCGGGTGGAGGACGACGGGAGGAGCGGGTATGCGACGTGTCGAGACTTTGAGGATTCGGACGGCTGTGGTGGGCATCGGGCTTCTGGGAGGTTCCTTGCTCGGGGGGGCTCTCCGGCCCGCTCAGGCGCAGACGGGTGACATGCCGCCCGTTGCGGTGTCGACGTTGACGGACACCCTGCCCGGGGCGGTGGGTGGCCTGACCGTGGACAGGGGCGGGACCCTCTACGTGGCCGATTTCGGTGACCGGATCTGGAAGGTCACGATGGCGGGGGAGGTCAGCGTCCTCACGGATGGCATGTACGGAGCCTCGGGTAATGCCGTCGACTCGAAGGGGCGGATTCTGCAGTCGAGCTTCCACGGCGACTTCATCGCGAGGGTCGAGCGCGACGGGCGATATGAGATCTTCGCAGAGGGTCTCGAAGGGCCGGTCGGCATCGCCATGGGAGCATCCGACACGGCCTACGTGGTCAACTGCCGGGGCAATTCGGTTTCGCGCGTCTCACCGGACGGCGAGGTCGAAGCGTTCGCCTCGAGCGATCGGTTCAACTGCCCGAATGGAATCACGAGAGACCCGGAGGGGAATCTCTACGTGGTCAACTTCAGCGACAGTCGCATGCTGAAGGTCACGCCCGAGGGAGAAGTATCCGAGTTCGCCTTCATACCGGGCAACGGCAGCGGGCACGTGACGTATGCCGGAGAGATGCTATACGTGACGGGCTTTCGTTCGAATCGGGTGTATTCGGTCACCCTCGACGGCGACGTCGGCCTTCTGGCCGGATCGGGCAGCTTCGGTCTGGTCGACGGTCCCGGGGATGAGGCGAGCTTCGCCACTCCGAACGGGATCGCGGCCAATCCGCAGGGCACGATCCTGTACACCAACGACTATCTTCTGCCGTTCAGGGACCGCGGGAAGCTCTCACCCCTCAGCGTGGTACGGCGCATCGAGTTGCCGGGACTCACCGCGACGCTTCTCACCGCTCTGGATCACGGGGGCATCACGGCGGCAGAGGCCGCGTACGACACGTACCGGCAGCGGCACCCCGGTTTTACCGGATTGGAGGCCAACGCTCTCGGCTACCGCCTTCTCGAGGAGGGAAGAGTGGACGCCGCGGTGTCCGTGTTCCAGTGGAACGCGCGGGACTACCCGAATCAGTGGTGGACCTGGGACAGCCTGGGGGATGGATATCGGGCGGCGGGAGAAGTCTCCAAGGCCATCGAGGCTTTTTCGAAATCGCTTGAGTTGAATCCAAGTAACGACAATGCTCGGAGCATGTTGGATGAGCTAAAGCCTTGATCGCTCCGGGTCGGTCCCGTCTGCGCGTCTTCTCGTGGCTGCCGGGACCGGGTGTTCTCGTGTCCGCCGACGGAAGTTGTCCGCACCCTCGGGCCAGGGAATGGCGTCCTCCGTCCCGCCGTGTCATCTTCGGTTGCTGTCGCGGAGTTGTCGTCCACAGGGAGCGGTGATGTCCGAGATCTTGTCGCTGCTGGCCATCGTCGTCGTGGTGGTGGTCTGGAGCCGATACGGCTGCGGGTGAAGGAAACGCTGACCCGCCGGAGGCGGGTGCACGGATAGACACACCGGGGAGTAGCTCAGTCCGGCAGAGCACTGGCTTTGGGAGCCAGGGGCCGCGGGTTCAAATCCCGCCTCCCCGACTGAAAGGCGAAAGCTGCAGCTTCGTTCGAGGATCGCATCGGCCGCGGGTGGCTTCGCACGCGGACGCGTGCTCAGGGTCTCGGCTGCGCCTCGACGACAAACCCCGCCTCCCCGACTGAAAGGGCAACGCTGCGGCTTCGGCCCGCCGGATCGACCTCTCCG
>NZ_JBZQEK010000087.1:0-2806 GCF_058719085.1 Candidatus Benthicola sp. | reverse complement strand
GCTTGTCGAAACGTTGATCGCCCTGACGATTCTGGTGATCGGCCTGGTGGCCGTGAGCGGGTTGAGTCTCGCGTCCGCCGACCAGGCGCGCATCGCGAACTGGCGGAGCCAGCAGGCGGCGGCCGCGCAGATCGTGCTGGAAGAGGTGCAGAACGAGGGTTGGGACGCCGCGGCGAGTCACATGGATACGGCCACGGTCTCGGGCCATGACTACGAGGTGAAGGTGGCCGTATCCCGCATATCGACCCGGGTCAAAGAGGTAACGATCGCCGTGGCCGGTGTGGGTGATGTCGGCAGCCGAACGTTCACGACCCGGATGTACAAGCCGAGACCCCTCCCGGACCCGCCGCCCAGCCCATGACACGAAGAGGATCGGACGCATGAACCGCATGCAGTCGCAGGCCGGATTCACGCTGGTCGAGGCACTGATCACCCTGGTGATCAGCGGGCTCCTCGCTTCGGCCATGCTGTCTCTGATGCTGGGCCAGAGTCGGTTCTACGAGCGGACGGATGACCAGATCTGGGCGGAGCAGAGCAACCGGGCGACGTTCGATCTCGTGTCCTCCGAGCTGCGGATGGCTTCGGGCGAGGACCTGCTCAACGCGGAGCCCGATTCCGTAGCGGTCCGATTCGACATCATGCGAGCGATCGTTTGCGATTCCACCGGAGCGGACGCCGCCGTGCTCATGGCCTACGACACCGTGGCCGCCTGGGGACTCGATGGCGGATTCCTCGGCACCGCCTACTCCGATCCCTACGACGACGAGTTCGAGTACGCCGATGCCTTCATGCCGACCACGGTTTCCACCGGATCCGGTCCGAAGGCCACCTGTGTGGCGAACGGCGCCCCGTCCACGAACCCCGACAACACGTACGCCGAGCTGTCCGGGTGGGCCGGTCAGTTCACGAACGGGGTGCCCGACCGGGGAGCCATGGTCCGCTTCTACAGCCGTCTCGCGTACCATTTCGCTCCCTCGACCTTCTTCGAGTCGCGCACGGCGCTGTGGCGCGGCACGCAGGAACTCGTCGGTCCGTTCGAAAGCGGGGCGGCGTTCAGCTACGTGCTCGACGACGGCAGCGTGCACAGCAACGTGTCGGCCTCGAACTTCGACCATGTGGTCGCCGTGCGAGTGACAGCGACGGCGGTGGGTGACGGCGCCAACCGTTACGGCGTAGAGCGCGATCTCGAGTTCGACATCCCCTTCCGGAACTGACCGAACGACGATCGCGGTCAGCATCTCCAAACGACGGACGCGCGGGGCTCGACTGCCCTCCGTCAGAAGGCGGCGGCCGGACATTACCGGGCGCCGCCTGCGCATTTCTGCTTGTGATACCGGCCGAAGCCCCGCACGGGGCATCTGAAGAAGTCCGGATTCGGATGGATTGATTCGGTCGTCTTTGCTCTACGGCTCGCTACTCAACAAGACCGGTCGGAGGATCAGAGGTCCCGGCCGGGCTTCACCACCGGATACCGCCGACTGACCCTACTGCCAGCGCTCGAACCAGCTTCCGGGCACTTCGGCGAGCCCGCCGAAGGCCGCCTTGGACGCGTAGGTCAATTTGCAGGAGTCGTAGTAGAACTCCTTGTTGCCGTTTCCGAGGTCCGATGAGGGGGTCGTTTCGCCGAGGAGCTCGTTGAGCCCCGTGATGGTGGCACCCTCGATCGTCTGATACCCGTTGCTCGTCAGGTATCCTCCGACGAGAACCATACCGTCCCACTGGAAGGAACCGTCCATGGTGAGGTTGTTACGCACGATGAGCGTCCCGCGCCCGCTGTCGTCGGGATCGACGGTGATGTTTCCGTTCACGTAGATCACCGGCCACTCGTCTGCGCCCAGGGTGCTGAAGTCGGGCCAGCTGTCGGGTGGAACCGTGTAGTCGGGCGCGAGCAGCCCCTGGTTCACGATCTTGTTCCACGGAACGCCCGTGGCCTGCAGGAGGTCCAGAGTCGATGCGGCCTCGTAGACGTCGGGAGACCCCGTCGGAACCAGGCCACCACCGCTCTGCGAGTAGCCCCCGGGTGGGACGGCCACTCCTGCCACCGTCGGCGCGGGAGAGTTCGGACAGTTGGGGTCTCCTGCGACGGCCTGGTCCGCTCCGGTGATCACGCCGGCTCCGCCGTTCTTCAGCAGCCCCGACCCCGAGGCGAAGGAAGCCGTCGCGGTCACCGTTCCGGCGCTGTATAGGGCCAGTCGAGAGATGGTGCGCGAGGCCGTGCCTCCTTCAGGTGGTGTATATGAGGAAACCGAGCGTATCCGATACAGGACGCGGTCGTTCGGTAGATCGAGCAGCTTTTCACCCGCGACGATGGCGGAACCGGTCGAGTACGTGAACGTGTCCGTCGTGGTGGCCTCGAGGTGGGTGCCGAGATACTGCTGCAGGGCGGCATCGGCGACATAGAAGGCGGTGGTTCCCGCCTCCTGGTTCTGGCTCGCCCGGAGCTCGGTCTCGGTCAGGACCATTCCCGCCGCCGCGAGGGCCGTCAGTCCCACCAGCGCCACGAGCACGATCATGAGGGCGGCGCCTCGCTCGTTGCGTACGACGTTCCTGGTCTTCCGTTGGTCTCGCGTCCGCATGCTTGCTCACTCCCACATTCGAGCTCTCCACCGGTCCTTGGCCGGCGATGAAACGCACCTCGTCGACCCCCGATCAGTGCAACCCCGGGGCCACGGAGGGATGGGAGCCGGAGAAGCTGCTAAGTGCCTGCGACCAATAGTGTTCAGCATCGCTTGGGGGAAGCTGCAGTGGGGCCGGAGGAACGGGAATGGCCGTAAGAATCAGTCGAATGGTCATGTTTTGCACGATC
>NZ_JBZQEK010000086.1:0-10635 GCF_058719085.1 Candidatus Benthicola sp. | reverse complement strand
GTGAAATGGCGGCTCGCATCCAGCCCGATCTCGATCAACCGCCACGCCAGGAAGACGACCAGGGTCCAGCGGCCCAGAAGGGATCCACGCCAGGTCAGGGCGCAGAGCACGACGATACCCACCGAGCTCACGATCAACGTCCACTCCGTACCTCCCTCACCGAACAGCTTGACGAGAAGGAAGATCTCGATCACCAGCAGCACTCCGAGAGCGACGTGCATCGGCCACTTCGGACGCCCCTGCCTCTCCTGTGGCATCGCTCACCCCCCTTGTTTCGGGCCTGTCAGCTCAGTTCGCAGCGCGGAGGGCGTACCGAGACATTACGCGGGCGTAGTCAAGCGGGAGTCAAAGGAAGCTCCGGGATGGATTCGGATGACGCCGAAAGAAGTGCGACCAGGCTCTATCCTGCGGGGTCTTCTTGCCGCTCCCCCCCGACCCGTAGTTCACGCAGCAGCGCGATCCCCGAAGCGGCCAGGGGCACGATGAGTAGCGCGTCCGTCAGAAGCGTGGTCGACCAGCGCTGAGTACCCGCCCCCGGCTTGAACATCACCAGGAAGACCGCCGATACCAGGAGGAGGAGCGCCCCGGTCAACCGCGGCCAGCGGTGCGCCGTCCACGCGAGAAGGAAGAACGGACCCACGATGCCGATGGACGCCAGCACGCCGACGAGCGCGTCGCCCGCGCTGGCGCCGGTTGCCTCGCTGATGACCGTCGCGATCGCGAACACGGCCCAGAACGATCCGAATACCAGCAGTACGGTCGACGCCGTTCGGCGGGCTCCCCAGTAGGCCATGAGAGAACTGAACATCCACGCCAGCCAGAGCACGACGAGGATCAGCAGGACCCAGTCCGACGACACGTGCAGGCGATCACCCAGTGCCTCGAGCGCAGCGAAGATCAACAGGGCGGCGAACCCTCCCGCCAGGTACGCGTGATACCCGGCCCTGTGCGCAGCCTGCCGCTGGAACTCGTCGTGGTCGCCGAGCCAGCCGAGCTCCCGCAGGATTCCCGGCCCGAAGATCCCCAGTCCCGCGACCACCAGCAGCCCCTTGTGCACGAACATGAACAGAAGGACGCCGAGGATCGTCAACGCTCCAGCGATCAGACCGGGCATGCCGGGCAGCCCGCGCCTGTTGGGTCGGTCACTCATGACCATCCTCCCGATCGATCTCGAACAGGTCCTCCACGGACACTTGGAAGACTTCCGCCAGGAGCAGCGCGAGTCCGACCGACGGGTTGTACCGCCCCCTCTCGATCGAGAGGATCGTCTGCCGCGTTACGCCGACCCGCTCGGCCAGTTCTTCCTGGGTCATGCCGTCGAGCAGGAGCCGGTGTTGCCTGACCTGGTTGCGGATGTGTTTCGACTTCATGGATGATATGTACAGTCAACTATACATTTTGTCAAGTTAACTGTACATCATGAATGGGCCGAGCCGCTGGGCGGAAACGAACGGGAGCTCGGACCCGACGGGTCCCTACCAGTCGACGCCTTCCGTGCAGATCTCCTCGCCCCCGAACTTGTCGAGGTAGGGGGCGGCGATCTCGGCGGCGTCAGGGATCGCCTGGTACCGCGCCCACTGCCATGCCTCCCAGTCGGCATCCACCTGCTCGAGCGGCTCACCGAGCAGGCTCTCGAGCATCGCGTCCGTCGTCTCGACTTCCGCATACGCGATGGCGAGCACGACCTCCCTGCCGAACGTCTCGTCGACGTACCGGAACCAGGAGGCACGGAGCATGTAGGTCTGCCACTGGCAGGGAGTGTTCAGATCGTGTCGCGCGCGCATCACGGACTGCGGGATCCCTTCGCCCCGCGCGAGCCTCTCGCCCGTGATGACGTCGGGCGGATACCCGTAGAACGGGAAGCCCGGCTTGTCGGGGTCCACCTCGATCGCCACGAACTCGGCGAACCCCTCCTCGATGTACCCGAAGTTGTCCCAGGCTCCGACGCCGAACTCATGCCAGTACGAATAGCGGATTGCGTGCGCGAGCTCGTGGGCGAGGACGCCGAAGTACCCTCCCAGGTCCTGCCTGTATCGGGAGATGTGCACCCAGCCGTTCTCGTCTACGTATCCACCGGTGCGATCGGAACGGTAGTCCCCCTCCAGCACGACCGTGACCCTGTCGGAAGGCATGCGCTCGGCACCGACGAGGTCCCGAATGGCGATCCAGTGCTCCTCCGCCTCCTGCAGGCCGACCTCCATCTCGACGTCCGCCGCGTTCGCCGTGTTGGATCGGAAGTCGAAGTGCTCGCTGCTTCGCAGGAGATCGCGAACCGGCTCGGGTGCGGTGGAGTCCGAACAGCCGATGAGTGCCGAGCACAGGACCGCAAGACCAGCGACGAGTACGAACCGTCCCTCGCGTCCCTTCATGGAGCCCCCCTATCACATGGGTGCCACCCTGATGAACACGCACGCCGGCAGTTGGGCTGCACGGCCGAGGGGGAAGCTCCGCTCCGGCTTTCAGCCCTTCAGAAGATCAGACGCAGGACCAGGTACGGCGTCAGGTTGAAGAAGACCCAGAGGATCTTGAAGTGCGCCAGGACCCGATAGTGCACGGCGGCCATCTCGGCGTCCCCGATGTCGAACCACCGGCCGTGCAGCCGGCGCATCCAGCCTCCTCCGAAGGCGAGCACCAGCCACCACAGGAACAGGATCACGAGGTTGAACAGCGTGCACCAGGCCAGGAACGCCGTCAGAATCTCGAGAGTCATGGGTCCACCTTCCTTTCGCGCTTCAGTCGAACCACCCCCGGGAGCGGAAGAAGAGGATCATCCCGGCCCCGATCGCGACCATGAGGGCGAGCACGGTCGGGTAGCCCCAGGGATACGTGAGCTCCGGCATGACCTGGAAGTTCATGCCGTAGATGCCCGCGAGGAGGGTAAGAGGGAGGAACACCGCCGATAGAACCGTCAGCACGGCGAGCCTTCGGCTGGTGCGATCCTGCAGGTGCATGGCGTACTGCTCGCGCAGCCCATCCACCCGCTTCTCCAGCCGGTCGATCGCCCGATCGAGGTACTGCGTGTCCGATGCCGCGATCCGGTAGTCACGATCGTTGGCGAGGTTGATGATGGGCGACTCGAGCAACCGCAGACGGTCCAGCACGACCATCCGCTCGCTGATCACGGCATCGAGGGCACGGATCCCGCTGCTGCTCTCGTGGATCTCGGAAGGATCGACCTGCGCGGGCTCGTCATCCATCTGATCCTGCATCGACAGCACCTTCTCCCGGATCTCGTCCGTCGCATCGACCGCACGCCGCGAGAGGCCCGCGAGCAGGGCCCCGATCACCGCGGAGAGGTCCATGAGCTCGGCCTCCGTATCCGCATCCAGCTGATCGGCCGTTCGGGACAGTCCTTTCACGGGCTCGGTGTGAAGGGTGATGCAGAGGCCGGGACGACACAGGAAGGCCAGCGCCACGCGCTGCGAACCGATGTCCGTCGCGAGAGCCGGAAGCTCGAAGAACACCTCCGAGTCGAAGGCGACCACCCGGGTCTTTCCCTTCGAGCGTACCGCCGCCCGGATCGCCATGGAGCTGAAACCGTGTGACCGGAGGAATCCGGTCAGCTCGGCGGCCTCGTACGCTTCGGCGTCGACCCAGACGCACCCGCCGTCCCCCGCCTTCGGGACGGCGTCCACTTCCGTGATGCCCGACCCGGCTCGCGTCACGAAGTACCGGTTCTTCATCGGCTCCCTGTTTCCGCTTTGGGTGGTCGAACGGAGGCTCACCTGAGAATGGGTCGGGGGCAGGGCGCGAATCAAGGCCGCCGGGGGTTACCCGGGAGACCCGGGAGCGTATCTTGACCCCGGAACGGGGCAACGGCCGACCTGGACGCCCGCATCCGACTCGATCCATGGACTTCCGCCGATGAAGCGGCTCGCGTCTCTCGTGCTCTGCCTCGCCCTGTTCGCGGTCCCGGTGAATGCCGCTCAGGAAGCGCCGCCCCAGGTCCGGACGGTACTCTTCTTTTCGCCTTCCTGTCCGCACTGTCACGACGTGATCACGAACGGACTGCCCCCGATCGTCGAACGATTCGGAGAGTCTCTGGTCATCGTCGTGATCAACGTTCAGTCGCTCGAGGGGCAGCGGCTCTTTCAGGCAGCCGGCCGGCGCTACGGGATTCCGGCCAACGAGCTGGGCGTTCCCTTGCTGGCCGTCGCCGATCGCGCCCTCGTGGGCTCCTTCGACATCCCGAATCAGCTCCCCGGGATCGTGGAAGAGGGCCTCGCGGCCGGTGGCATCGACTGGCCCTCGATCGAGGGTCTGGAGGAGGCCCTGGTCGCGTCCGGGGTGGAGGTCGAGGACCGATCGCCGCCTCCGCAGCTGGCGCAGGGAGATCCGTTGGTCGCCGGAGAGGGTGCGGCCGTCCGGGACGAGACCCCTCAGGTCGCCGACGAAACGCTTCCGATGGAGGAGTCAGCCGGTGCGCCGGCGGGCGCTCCGGGGCGGAGGGACGAAGACATATCGGATGTCGCAGCTCCGGCCGTGTCGGCCGAGGACCTCAGGTCCCCGGAGATCGTGTCGGCGGAAACGACGCTCGTGCCTCCCCCGGGAGGTCTGCGGAATGCGGTCATGGACCTCGCGGAAGCGGAGTCGACGACGCTGCGTCTCACTCCGTGGCAGAAGTTCGCGCAGGACCCGAAGGGGAATTCGATCGCCCTGATCGTGCTGTTCGGAATGGTCGCTTCGGTGGTGATCGTGCTCGGCGTGACGGTGCGGCGCCGTTCGCTGCCGAGCTGGCCGGGAGCGGTGGTGGCGATCCTGATCATCATCGGCCTGGTGGTAGCGGCGTATCTGAGCTGGGTGGAACTCACGTACTCGGAAGCGGTGTGCGGTCCCGTGGGTGACTGCAATGCCGTTCAGCAGAGCCCGTATGCCCGGCTGTTCGGAGTCCTGCCGGTGGGCATCCTCGGACTCTACGGTTATGCGGCACTCGGGCTCGGTTGGCTGCTGCGGGATCGAGGGCCGGCGCGCTGGAACCGGATCCTCGCCGCGGGCCTGTGGCTTCTGGCGCTGGGCGGGACCCTGTTCTCGATCTACCTCACCGCGCTGGAACCCTTCGTGATCGGGGCGACGTGCATGTGGTGCGTGACCTCGGCGATCGTGATGACCCTGCTTCTGTGGGCGGCGACCGCGGGCCTGACTCAGGCACAGAAGGCGGGATGAGACCTTGATCTTCGTGGTCCTCGTCGCCGGTCTGTTATTCCTTTGGGTCGCTACCGAGGCCGGCTGGTTCGGACTCGGCTCCGAGTCCATGCAGGACCTTCCCATCGGGTTCATGGCGGCGATCCTCGTGGTCCTGCTCGCAGTCTGGTTGTGGAGCCGCCGGGCGAAGTGGCACTGAAACGGGCCCGGGAGCTCCCGGGCCCGCGAGAAGATCCAGCTCTGAATGGCCCGGGGCCGGAAGCCCCGGTTCCCATCGTCTTCTGGAGCGACCTCAGCGATCCGCGGACCAGCGCGACTCCACCGGGATCATGACGTGGGCGTACGGCGTGTTCGGCCACATCACCCAGGGGCCACCGTTCCGGTGATCGGTCGAGATGCCAGCCAGCATGCTCTGATCCGGCACCAGGAGCATGAGGTGTGCGCCGACGTCCGTCACCCAGTCCTCCGGTCCGGTCGGCTCGGTCTGGTACGGATCCGTGTTGCTCACGGGTGAATCGCCCATGAGCATGTAGGCGATGCCGATCTCATCGTACTCCGGCTCGGTCTGCGTCACGTAGGCCTGCAGAAAGCTCATCCACGGCCCGGAGATGCACCACGGATCGGTGTCGGGCGTGTCCGGCCGATCCGGGAGACAGGTCCACTCGTTCGTGCCCTCCCTCAGCACGTTCATCTCCCAGTCCAGTATGGTCGCATCGGCGGAGATCGAACTCGGCCCGGCGCTCATCGCGCTCTTGATGAGCGCTTCCTGCGCGGACACGGTAGAACTGAACAACAACAGGGCCACGAATCCTGCGGCGAGCGAACGAACCACGAGCGCCTCCATTCAGGGGGGAAGGACGGAAGGCTCGCCTGCCCTCCGTTCCAGTAGCCCAGAGTAATCAGAGTCGACGCTCACTGGAACCCGAAGGACAGGCTGGACGGAAAAGGCCGGTCGCGAGAAGATTCGAGGTTCGCAGGAGACGATGACCCGTGCCTGGAGAGATCTTGAACGCGATTCCCGGACGCATCCCGATCGTCAGAAGCGTCTTGCACCCCACGGACCTGTCGAGCGCCTCTCTGCCCGCGTTCGAGCACGCGCTCGGGATCGCCCTGCTGCGCCAGACCTCCCTCACCCTGCTTCACGTCGGCGATCTGGACTCCGGGGAGAGCTTCCCTTCCGTGAGGGAGGTGCTGGAGCGCTGGGGGCTCCTGGAGCCCGGAGCGCCGCGGAGCGCCGTGTACGACGAATTCAAGGTCAGGGTTAAGAAGAAGGTGATCCGGGGCCGTCCGCTCGCGGCCATTCTCGAGTACTCCGAGCAGGCGGAGGCCGATCTGGTGGTGCTGGCCACCCGAGGGGAGGCCGGTCCGTCGCGTTGGCTCCGGCCGTCGGTCTCCGAGCCGATGGCTCACCGCACCGCCACGGCGACGCTGTTCGTTCCGGCCTCGGGACGTGGGGTGATCGATTCTTCGTCGGGCCGCCTCACGGCCCGGGACGTTCTGGTACCGGTCGCGGAATCGCCGGACGCTCAGAATGCGGTCACCCTGGCCGCCCGGACCGCGATCGCGGCGCACCAGGCCCATGGAGAGGAAGTCCGGCTGCACGCGATGCACGTGGGCGAGGACTTCCCTCGCCTCGACTTCCCTGAGCACGAGGGAATCCGCTGGGAGCGCCGGATCGGCAAGGGAGAGGTGGTGGAGGCGATCCTCTCCGTGGCCCACGAGCTCCCGGCGGACCTCATGGTCATGGCCAGCGACGGACGGAACGGAATCCTCGATGCGCTCCGTGGAAGTCACAGCGAGCAGGTCGTGAAGCGGGCCCCCTGTCCGCTGCTCGTGGTCCCGGTCACGGCCCACGAGACGCCCATCCTGCTGGCCTGACGGGCGACGACGAGCTTCCGGCGCCCCCTCGGTCCTAGGGCACCACGGACACGGTGACCGCGTGGGCCGAGGTCGAGCGGGACTCGTTGTCCGTTCCTGCCACCTGCTCGAGACTCGCCTGATACTGGTCCGCATCCCGGACATCGGGAACCGAGAAGCGCAGCACCGGTCCCGCGAGCGAAGAGGCGACCAGCACGGCGCGCAGCTCGCTTCCCGAGAGATCGTAGTACAGCGTGCCGCCGGAGAGCGCCGTCGGCGCGCTGATGCCCTCGCCGGTCACGGTCAGCACGAGGCCGCCCGCCGGAAGGCCGCCCGACAGGGTGACCTGGAGCTGTCCCGGCTGGGGCTGAGGTTCCGCCGGGCCGGTGGGATCGTCTCCACCGCACCCCAACACCATCACTCCCGCGACCCCGAGGAGAAGAAGAGACCGGGCGCTCATGGGGACACCTCCTCCACTTCGGGCCTTGTTCCCGGGCTGACCAGGCCCTCACGGATCAGCCAGGCCCGGAAGTCGCCGACATCGAAGCCTCCGTTACCGTTGCCGATCGCATCGAGGTACTCGAGATCCGAAGCCCCGAGCGGGCTGCGCACCCCCATGAGCTGGTCCGCCACATCCTCCGCGGCGAGAACCGGTCGCTCCAGCACCGAGAACTCCAGCTCCGCGGTCTGCGGGGAATCGTCGGCATTGCCCGAGACCGTGATCACGGCGGTCCGCGATCCGGCGGACAGCCCGGACCCGTTCACGACCACCTCCAACTCCGCCGACGAGCCGGCCGGGAGGAGTCCCGAGTCGGGGCTCACGGCGACCCAGGAGGAGTCGGCGGAGGCCGACCAGTTCAGGGTGCCGTCCCCATCGTTGGACAGGCTGAGAACCTGGACCTCCGGTGAGTCCCCCTCGTACGCCTCGAACGCCAGCGTCCCGGTGAGAGCGATGGACGGCCAGTTCGTGACGCTCAGCGTGGCCTCCAGCACCTGCGGCGCGTTGGACGCGTTGCCTTCGAAGGTGATCGCTCCCGAATAGTCTCCGAGATCGAGCCCCTCCACGGAGATCGTCACCGTATCCGTCTCGCTCGCGCCCGGCGCCAGGGTGCCGGATCCCCGCACCATCGCCATCCAGGGCACGTCGGAGGAAGCCGACCACTCCAGCTCCACTCCTCCGTCGTTCCGAACCCGGATCTCGTGTACCGGTGGATCGACGCCCACCACGGTCTCCAGGTCCAGGGGCTCCGCGACGATCATCAGTACCGGTGCCGCGAGCACCTCCACCGTGACGTTCAAGAGCTGCGGCGAGTTGTCGGCGTTGGCGCTGACGGTGACGGTGCCCTCGTGCGTACCCGGCTCGAGATCCGACGCGACAGTCGCAGACAGACCGACCGAGTTGTTGGGCGGCAGCGTTCCCGACGTCGCGTTCAGCTCCAGCCACGGAACGTCCACGGCCGCCGACCACTGCATCTCACCGATCCCGAGGTTTCGGACCGCGAAGAACTTCGGGTCGGGGCTGATCCCCTGCTCCATGCCGAAGGCGATCGAATCCGGGTCGATCACGATGTGACCCGGCTCCGCGACCGAGAGGGTGACCACGTAGCCCTGCGGCGTGATCGCGTCGACCGTGATGGACACCCCGTTGTCGGGGTCCGCGAAGGTCTCGCCCGGGTCCCAGCGGGCCCCTTCGTCGTCGGGATTCCCGTTGTCGTCGGGATCGACCACGTACGCGCGATCCCGGATGTGATGCAGGATCACGGCGGAGTCGGGCAGGTTCACGTCGTACCCGACGAAGCGTCTCGCCTCGACCGTGTAGTACGTGCCATCGATGCGGGGCACACGGGCCATGAGGTAGTCGCCGCCCGCTCCGAGGTCACCGAGTCGGTGCAGGGTGATGGTCTCGGTCGACCCGGGCGCCGCGTCGTAGATCCGGTTCGCCGGTATCCAGCCCAGCAGATCCTTGTGATAGGAGATGGTGTGAGGCGCGATGTAGCCCCAGAAGGGATCGTACGTCGCCGGGTTCCACCCCCCGCTCATCACGTCCCAGTTCGAATCGTATACGGCCGTGTAGGGACCCGACGAATGCGGCAGGCCGAAGCCGTGCCCCATCTCGTGCGTGTAGGTGACGTGGTCGGCCCAGTCGGCGAGCCAGGTCATCCGGTAGAACCGGGAGGTTCCGTCGATCGCGAGGGTCGAGCTGCCGCCCCAGGAGAACCCGCCGAGGTCCTCGTTGAACTGGAAGTTGATCCCCACGAAATCCGGGTAGTAGATGTCGGCGTCGGCCGCGGCGGCGCAGTCCTCCTTCAGCCGCTGGAGGTTGGCGGTCGACGTCGAGTCGTTGACGTACGTCGACCGCGGCTCCGGAAGGTCGTACCACCCGTGCGCCACGCTCCCCGTGACGTTCGCCTGTTCGAACGAGAGCTCCCGCCAGTAGTGGTCGACGCCCGGATAGGCGCTTCCCATGAGGCCCTCGTACCACGAGAGCGGGTTCGGCTCCGTGGTCGGGGAGTCGGCGAACCGGCAGAGCACCGTGACCCACGGATGCGAACCGGTGATCGGAGCGCCCTGCGGCGGTGGCGGGGTCCCCGAAGGATCCGCGGCGAAGCGGATGGCGCTGACCTCGAGCTCACGGCCGGCCGCCGCCCCGGGCTCCCTCCGCGGGTTCCGCCAGCTTCCACGGACCTCCACGAAAGAGCCGGTCGCCGCTTCGGCGCCGCCCATCGACCGCAGCTGCGTCTCACTGATCCGCAGGGGAATCAGTTCTCCGTCCGTCCTGGACAGAAACCGGCGAGGGCGCGGCTCACCGCGCTCGGGAAGCGGATCTTCCCAGATGGTGGTGAGTCGTCCCGAGACCGCGGTCTCCTGTCCGGCCACCGCCGTCGGGCCCATCACGGCGCGCTCGCCCGGCGCCAGGTGCGCCACGAGGCCCAGCGTGACGGCCCAGGCGGTCCGCACGCATGCTCGTTGACGACCCGGGAGCCGTCGACGCCTCACGGTTTCCTGACGCATGTCCGTTTCCGTACCTCGACTGGTGTGCAAACCGCGACCCACCTCTGAATATCGTAGCCAGCGTTCGTTGGCTACAGAGCGCGCGACCGGGTGTTCCGTCGGCCATGCCTTTCGGCCACTGCGGCCCGATACGCGTCTGATACCTGCCTGACGCGGCTCGTGTGCCCCGGGGATGTGTGCAAGTCGCGTGCGCGGTGGGTCATGGGCCGGCCGCAGTACCTATCGGCAATGGAGTGCCGCCCCGTCCGGAGGGAGCGAGGCGGCATCAGGAAGGTTCGTCGGGCGAAGGGCTAGAAACGGGAGCCGGGCAGCTCCACGTCGGCGACGCGCCAGGCCAGAGCCAGCCGCTCCCCGACGGCATCCGCGCGAGCCACATCGCCCTGCGTCTGCAACGCGACCTGGAGGCCCCGAAGCGCGTAGCCGTTATCGGCGAAGCGATCCAGCGACTCTTCGTACACGATCTCGGCGTCGGCGGGCCGGCCCGCGTCCACCAGCACGGCGCCCAGCACGTGACGGACCGGCAGGAACCAGGGCGGCGGCTCGTCGTAGGTGAGGGTCTCCTCGAGCTCGATACCTTCCTTGAGCGCAGCTACCGCCGCGTCGGTATCTCCCCGAGCGGCCTCG
>NZ_JBZQEK010000085.1:0-13145 GCF_058719085.1 Candidatus Benthicola sp. | reverse complement strand
TCCAGCACGATCTGCGCGGCCGCCGCCTGCTGGCTCCGCCAGTTCGCGATGCGCGCCTGGTCGGCGGACGCGAGACTCAACCCGCTCACGGCCACCAGGCCGATCACCAGAATCGTCAGGGCGATCAACGTTTCGACAAGCCCGAACCCGGCCTCGTCATCCAGCAGCGCGCCGACCCTCTTGATCATCACTACGTCAGCCGTCGATACGTTCATGGATGCCATGCGGCTCAATTGGTGACGACGCGGTGGCGACCGAGCCCGTTCACGATGACCCTCTTCGACCCGGCGGAGCTGCCCACGTCGATCACACCGAACGCCGACATCAGCATCCCCCGGGCGTTGAAGGTGAGGGAATCTCCCGTGTTGAGAATGTCGAGAGAATCCAGGGGAAGATCGGAGTCGACGTCGAACCAGCGGGTCTTGAGGACGTTTCCGCTCGCATCCCGGATCTGGTAGCTCTGGGTGCTCTCGTCGGCGACGAGCGAGACGTTCGCCCGCTGTCGAATGGCGTACGTTCGGGTCATGGCGGCATCGGCCGCCACGACCTGTGCGGCCCGATTCAGGATCGTCCGCTGCCGAAAGGTCCGGAAGGACGTGTTGGCCATCAGGCCGACGACGCTCAGGATCGTAATCGTGATCAGGAGCTCGACCAGCGTGAAGCCGCCCTGGTTTCCCTGTCGAAGTCGGTGCATTCGATCCGATCTTCCCTTACGCCATGAATCGTCTTGCGCAGAACGCAAGTGCTGTCGCCTCGTGGAAGCGCAATTCGCGGACCAGTCGCGGTTCACCCCGTCCCGCGCCGTCAACGCGGATATCCCAACAGACGCAGGTAAGGTCTCGGAATCCGTAAGACTATTACTTGCAATCAGTTGAACGAACCGTCAGATGCTCGTCGCGTCCATCGCACCGAATCGGTCCCCGAAGCGGGCCGGCACCCCCGGACTGGCGCGAGGTGGCAGTTTTCCGCAGGGTGCAAGATCTTCAGGGAGTTTTCTGCACAGGACCCAAGCGGAGGCTCGTGTATGGACCGGCTGCTCAGAGGCTGCTTCGGGATCACCCTCCTCGCGTCTTTCGCCGCGTGCGGGGTGCCCGACTCGGAGGATGTCAGCCCTCAGGTTCGCGAGGAGGTGATCGAGATCGGGAGCTCCGCCTCGGACGATCTCGTGGCGACGCTCATGAGCCACCTCATGGAGGCGATGCGCGAAGGAGGGCCGGCGGGAGCGGTCGATGTCTGTTCGGCCCGTGCGCTCGACCTGACGGCGGAGGTAGCCGACCGGCAGGGCCTCGACATCAAGCGTACCAGCATGCAGTACCGGAATCCGGCCAACGCACCCGACGAGGCGGAAACGGAGGCGCTGAAGCACTTCCGTACCGCCCTCGAGGAGACGGGGGTGCTGCCGGGTCCGTGGGTCCAGAGAGCGGGTCGCGACGAGTACCGCTATTACCGGCCTCTCGTCATGGCGGAGCCCTGTCTCGTGTGCCACGGGGCCGGCGAGCAGATCGATCCGGCGGTTCGTACCGCTCTCGAGGAACGGTATCCGGACGACCTGGCTACCGGATACGCGACGGGAGACTTCCGGGGAGTGATACGGGTGACGGTCCCCGCGGACCGGGTGGTGCCGGCGGGCCGCTGACCCGCGGAGGCGAGTTGGCACCGGTCTCCTTCTACCTGGCGATGTTCGCCCTCCCGGCCACGATCGTGGCGGCGGCCGTGTTCCTCGCCAGGCGGGATTAGCTCGTGCAGGAGCTCGTGGCCGTCCCCCACGCGGGGGGCGGTCTTCCGGCCCTCGCATCCTTCCTCGGCTACCTGACCATCGTGGTCGCGATCGGCGTGTTCGCGACCCGCTTCTCGTCGGCCGGGGTGGCCGAGTTCTTCATCGGCGGACGACGAATGCACCGGCTCGTCGTCGCCCTCTCGGCGGTGGTTTCCGGACGGAGTGCCTGGCTCCTGCTCGGTGTCACGGGCATGGCCTACGCACGGGGAGCGTCGGCCGTATGGGCCGTGGCAGGATACATCATCGCCGAGCTGCTGCTCTTCCTCTACTACGCTCCACGCCTCCGCCGATTCAGCGGAAGACACGACTGCATCACGGTGCCCGACTTCTTCGCGGTCCGATTCGAGGACGAGACCGGGTGGCTTCGATCGGTGCTGGCGATCGTGATCCTCGTGTTCATGGTCGGGTACGTGGCGGGACAGTTCGTGGGCGGAGGAAAGGCCTTCGCGGCCAGTTTCGGCATCGAATCGACGACGGGCGTCTGGATCACCGCCGGGATCGTACTCGTGTACACGATACTCGGTGGATTCCTCGCGGTCAGCCTCACGGACATGATCCAGGCCCTGTTCATGATCTTCGCCCTCGCGCTTCTCCCGCTGATCGCCATCGCCGACCGGGGCGGGCTGTCCGCGGTGCTCTCGGAGCTCGCGACCCTCGACCCGACCCTCCTCGACCCCTTCTCCCTGTCGGCCGGTGTGGCGATCGGATTCCTCGGCATCGGGCTCGGGTCTCCCGGCAATCCGCACATCCTGGCCCGCTACATGTCGATCGACGACCCCCGGCAGCTGCGGGTTTCCGCCGTCGTCGGCACGACCTGGAACGTGGTCATGGCCTGGGGGGCCCTGTTCATCGGGCTCGCCGGACGCGTCTACTTTCCGGACGCCGCACTGCTTCCCGGAGGGGACACGGAGAACCTCTATCCCCTGCTCGCGCAGCAACATCTGCCGCCGGTCGTCTTCGGGGTGGTCGTGGCCTCGATCTTCGCTGCCATCATGTCCACCGCGGACTCGCAGCTTCTGGTGGCCGCCTCGGCGGTCGTGCGGGACGTGTACGAGAAGGTCCTGAACCGGGGCCGTGAGATCTCTCAACGCCGGCTCGTGTTCCTCAGCCGGGCGACCGTGCTCGTGCTCGTCGGCCTGGCCCTTCTGTTCGGCCTCGTGGCCGACCAGCTGGTGTTCTGGCTGGTCCTGTTCGCATGGGCCGGGCTCGGGGCGGCGCTCGGGCCCACGTCCATCCTCGCGCTCTTCTGGAAGCGCACCACCCGGGCCGGAGTGCTGGCGGGCATCGTGGCCGGCACGCTCACGACCGTGGCCTGGTATCTGGTTCCGGCTCTCAAGTCCCGTATGTACGAGCTCGTCCCGGCCTTCTTCGTCGGATTCGCCGCCACGGTGGTAGTGAGCCTCCTCACCCGGCCGCCGCGGGCGGCCGACTCCCTGATGGCGGACATGGAGGCCGTGGACGATCAACCGGCCGTGTACGGGTGAGCGGAGCGGGTGTTAGATTCGCCGCCCGCGACCGTCGAGTGCAGCCTGTTTCCGCAACGGAAGAGCGATCGATGCAGAGACCCGAGGTGGCAGCCCTGAATCCGCCCGACCGAATCCTCATGGGACCGGGCCCCAGTGACGTGCACCCTCGCGTCCTCCGCGCCATGAGCACGCCGTTGATCGGCCACCTCGACCCGGCCTTCATCGAGATCATGAAGGAGGTCCAGTCTCTCCTTCGCTACGCCTTCCGCACCGAAAACCGGTGGACGATCCCCGTGAGCGGGACCGGGTCGGCCGCCATGGAAGCCGCATTCGCCAACCTCGTGGAGCCGGGAGACGTCGTTCTCGTTCCCACCAACGGCTACTTCGGCGCACGAATGGACAGCATGGCGCGGAGGGCCGGGGGCGAGGTCGTGCACGTGCACGCTCCATGGGGGGAGCCCCTCGACCCGGCCGACGTGCGCGCCGCGTTCGAGCAGCATCGGCCGCGGGTGTTCGGCTTCGTGCACGCGGAAACGAGCACGGGCGCCCTTCAACCACAGGTTTCCGAGCTCACGGCGATCGCGCACGAGCACGAGGCGTACGTGATCGCCGACACGGTCACCTCGCTGGGGGGAGTGGAGCTCCGGGTGGACGAGTGGAACATCGACGTCGCCTACTCCGGAGGACAGAAGTGCCTCTCGTGCCCGCCGGGCGCGAGTCCGCTCACGCTGAACGACCGGGCGTTCGAAAAGGTACGGGAGCGGTCGGACCTCGTGCGGAGCTGGTACCTCGACGTGGGTCTGCTGGAGAGCTACTGGGGGGACGAGCGCTCGTACCACCACACGGCCCCCATCACGGCCATCTACGGGCTGCGGGAGGCGCTTCGCCTGGTCGCCGAGGAGGGAATCGAGGCGCGCTGGGCCCGGCACCTTCGGGTCGCCGGAGCCCTCAAGGCGGGAGTCGAGGCCATGGGTCTGCGAATGAACGCCCGGGACGAATACTGGCTACCGAGCCTCAACGCAGTCCGAATCCCGGAGGGCGTGGACGCGAAGGCGCTGTGCCGCCACCTCCTCCTGGAGCACGGAATCGAGATCGCCGGGGGGCTCGGTGATCTGGCCGGGAAGATCGTCCGCATCGGCTGCATGGGGCACTCCGCACAGCCCAGAAACGTCCTCAACCTGCTTCCGGCGCTCGGTGACGCGCTGCATCGGCAGGGCATCGAAGTGGATGTCGAAGCCGGGCTCGCGGCCACCGCGAGGGCGCTCAGCTCAGCATAGCACGGGCGGGACGCTGAACCCGGCCGAACGGGTTCCGGTGCCGTCTCACTCGGCGGCCATCGGGGCCGGCTCGAACACCAGCAGGACCCCGGAGTCATCTTCGAGCTCCAGTTTCCCGTCACGTCGGAACAGGCGGACGGCATTCCCCAGGTGAGTGAGATACGCTTTCTCGAGGGCCATCAGCGGGTCCGGGCAGGCCCTCATCGTGCTCGCCATCGGACCCTGCTCGATCTGGTGTCCGTACTGGATTCGGAAGTCGCCGAAGTAGCGATTGCACCCGTCGAACCCGGCGGCTCTCCCTTCCTCGCTCAAATCGAGCGTGACCGCGGCTTCCCCATCGAGCCCGGCGAGGGCATCGACGATCGCCCCGGCGGACGGCTCGTCCCCGAGGTCCGCCGCCGGACCGAAGCGCGACAGCCTCCAGATGCGCAGTATGGGGTCACCGTCGGCTTCGTCCCCCGCCATCGGTGTCTCGTTCAGAACTTCGATCAGCGTCCAGCGAATCGAGGACGCGTCAGCCGGCGGGTTCTCGACCGTCGTCTCCCGGACCATCAGGTGGTACTCGACCCCGGGCTCGTACTCGAATCCCTCGATGGACCCGTACCAGGTCTTCCAGTCCGCCTCGCCGGCCTCGCGCACGCTGAGGCATTCTCGCGAACCGACGCCCTCGCAGGGGGTCGTGAAGTGCGCCACCCAGACTTCCCGTTCGGTCTCCGCCGCGACGCGATCGGGTTCGGCATCGCCGCCCGCGCAGGCCGAGCCGACCATCGCCAGCGCAGCCAGGACCGGTCCGATTCTCGACTTCCGGAACATGTGGATCCCCCTTCGTTCTTGCATCGGTCTCACGACTCCCTCACCAGCGGTCGCGTCAGACACGTCGGCCCGCCTCCTCCCTTCAGGCTGATCTCGCGGCCCCGATACGAATGCACTTCGGCCCCCGCTGCCTCCAGCCTCCTCCGCGTCACCGGATTGCCCTCGAGCACGACGCATCGGCGCGGTCCGACGGCGAGCACGTTGCAGCCCATGGACTCGAACTCCTCGTCCGGCACCTCCACGAGCTCGACTCCGCGCTTCACCAGCAGCTGCCGAAACGGGACCGGGAGAAGCGGTGAGTAGACCACGGCCAGGTTCTCGTCCACCGGACTGAACATCGACATCAGGTGAAAGACATCCCGGGGGCCGCGCCAGTGTGGGAGCGGAACCGCCACCACGCGCTCCACCTCGCTCCCGAGCAGCGCGCGCAGCTGCCGTACGCCCTCGGCGTTGGTCCGGTAGCCAAGACCCACGGCCACGACCCGCGGGTCGATCCAGGCGACGTCGCCTCCCTCGAGCCGGCCTCGTCCCTCGATCCTCCCGGCGACCGGCACGTCGAACGAACGCAGGGCGCGCTCGAGCGCGCCGGGCTCCCCTTCGCGCAGGGGCTTTCCCATGCGGCCGAGCACGACGCCGCGGTCGAACACGGCGCCCGCGTCGCGCACGTAGATCGAATCCGGCCCCGTCGCTCCATCGCTCGGGGCAAGCCGCACCTCGACTCCCAGGCCCTCGAGAAGGGCGGCGAAGGCCTCGAACTCCGACACGGCAGCCGCGAAGTCCGGTCGGCCGGTGAACCCGAGGTCTTCCCATTCCGAGTCCACGGTCGGCTGGTCCAGGAACGCCGACCGCGGGTGCTTGAGCAGTGCGACCCGGAGCGTGGCCACATCCGATTGCCCGAGTCGCATCAGGACCTCGCTCCCGCGGACCGTCCGGTATCGCATCCCCGCCGCCATACCACCCAGACGTACATCGGCAGCCCGGCGAGCAGCAGGATCAATCCCCAGTACACGATGTCCCGGCCCGCTCCCGCGATCGCCCACAGGGCGTACGCAAAACCCAGCAGGGCGGAGATCACCGCACCGGTCAGCCTGCGGCCCTCGAATCGGGCCGGGTCCCGCGCGTAGATCATCAACTCTGCGAGAGCGCACAGGGCGTAGGGTAGCAGGGCCGTGAGGGTCGCGAGGAGGATCACGAAGGTGAACTGGTCGACCAGCGTCTCGCTCGAATTGAGAAGCATCAGACCCGTCACCAGGATGCTCGAGAACACGAGCGCGAACGCGGGGGTCCCACGCTTCGACGTCCTGCCGAGGGCGGCTGGAAAGATCCCGTCCCTCGCTGCGGCCCATGGAATCCTGCCCTGCAGCAGGATCCAGCCGTTGAGCGCTCCGAAAGCCGAGATCATCGCCCCGGCGGCGACCGCCGGGGCCGTCCAACCGCCCCACATGCGGCTCGCGGCATCGGCGAACGGTGCGTTCGAGCCCGTCAGCTCGGCTGCAGGAATCACCCCCATGACGGCTGCGGTTCCGAGGACGTAGACGACCGCTGCCGCGACCGTGCCGAGCACGGTCGCCCGCGGAATCGTCCGATCCGGATCTCGTACCTCCTCGGCCGGCACGGTCGCCGATTCGAATCCGAGGAAGGCCCACAGCGTGAGGGTGGCCGCCGCCGTGATCGCCGGAAACGTACCCTGCCCGCTGCTATTGAACGGTCGGAAATTGGCCGGATCGAGGTAGAGGAACCCCAGCGTCCCGACGGCGACGAGCGGAACGAGCTTCAGGATCGTGGTCACGACCTGCACCGATCCGGCCGTGCGCACCCCACGCACGTTGACCCAGGTGAGCAGCCAGATCGCCGCGATCCCCACCCCGCTGGCCAGGGCGCGGTCCTCGGCGAGGGCAGGCCAGAACCAGGACAGGTAGCTGGTGAAGGCCACGGCCAGCGCCGCGTTCGCGACCCAGATCGAGATCCAGTATCCCCAACCGACCAGGAAGCCGGCGAAGTCACCGAACCCCTCGCGCGAGAAGGCGTAGGGTCCGCCGGCCCTCGGCACCAGGCGGCTGAGCCTCGCGAAGACGAGAGACAGAACGATCGCGCCGGCGCAGGTGAACGCCCAGCCGAGCAGGCTGATGCCCCCGAACGACCCGAGCGAGGCAGGGAGCAGGAAGACGCCGGAGCCGATCATGTTTCCGACCACCAGGGCGGCGGCCATCCACATGCCCATCTTGTCTCGCGCTGTCGCGGGCATACGCTGTCCGATCGTGCAAAGAGATGCAGAAACCTCTGGACCGGCGCCGTCCGAACATATTCACCGCGCGGGGATTCCGTACAGGGCGTAGCCCTGCGTTGCCCCGGACCGGGAAGCCTCGACAGATTCGGGGCGTCGGCAGGACGGACCTGCACACTCCGACTGGAGGGGTCACGGATGGGACTGGCCCGGGCTCTGCTTCTGAAGGGATCCGAAAGCGAGTGGCTGGCCGAACAGGCGTCGAAGCGACGTTTCGTTCAGCGGGCCACCCGCCGCTTCATGCCCGGCGAATCGATGGACGACGCGCTCGAAGCGGCGCGCGATCTCTCCCGGCGCGGCATGGCTTCCATCCTCACGCTCCTCGGCGAAAACGTGGAGGACGAGGTTGCGGCGGAAGCCGTCGCGGTCGCCTACGAGGAGCTGTTGTCGAGCAGTCGGGCCCTGGACATCGACCTGGACCTCTCGGTGAAGCCCACGCACCTGGGCCTCGATGTCGGAGTCGAGGTCGCCGCGAGGAACCTGAAGAGGCTGGCCGGGGCGACCTCCGGACGGGGTAGCCTCGTGGTGGTCGACATGGAGTCCAGCGCCTGCCTTCCGGCCACGCTCGAACTGTACCGCGCACTCCGCGCGGACCACGAGAACACCGGAATCTGCCTTCAGGCATACCTGCACCGGACGCCGTCGGACCTCGAGGCCCTCCTGCCCCTGAAGCCGATGATTCGCCTCGTGAAAGGAGCATACAAGGAGCCGCCGGAGGTCGCGTACCCCCGCAAGAGCGATGTCGACGCCGCGTTCGGCCGTATCGCCGGCACGCTCCTCGAAGCGGCGCGCGAGGGCGAAGCCCGGGTCGCCTTCGGCACCCACGACGAGAAGCTCATTCACGAGATCAACCGGATGGCCGCCGGCATGGGCTGCCCGAGGAACGGGTACGAGATCCAGATGCTGTACGGGATCCGGCGGGACCTGCAGGCCAGACTCGTTCAAGATGGGTACAGGGTACGGGTGCTGGTCAGCTACGGCACCCACTGGTTCCCCTGGTACATGCGTCGGCTGGCCGAACGACCCGCGAACGTCGGCTTCGTTCTCCGGAGCCTGCTCGGGAGCTGATTGCGGCGCGTCCCGGTCGAGGCATCGGAATCGCGGTGTCCTTGTGACGCCTGCCGCAGGCCCTCATCTATGGTCCATGAGCAAGGACAGCTTCTTTCGGTGGCGGCCGCACCCGTGGCACGGGCTGGAGGTGGGACCGGAACCGCCCGGCCTCGTTCACGCGTACATCGAGATCACGCCGCACGACCTGATGAAGTACGAGGTCGACAAGGTCACGGGCTACACCGTGATCGACCGGCCGCAGCTCACCTCTTCGCAACCGCCTGCCCTCTACGGCTTCATTCCGCGCACCTACTGCTCGGACCGGGTCGGAGCCCTGCTCCCCGAGGCGGGTGAAGGCGATGGCGATCCGCTCGACATCTGCGTGCTGAGCGAGAGGCCGATCACGCGGGCGGAAGTCATGGTGCCGGCGCAGGTCATCGGCGGCCTTCCGATGGTCGATGGCGGCCAGGCGGACGACAAGATCATCGGCGTGCTGGACCGGGACCCGGTGTACGGCACGATTCGAGACATCGACGAGCTCCCCGGTGCGCTCGTGGACCGGCTCGTGCACTACTTTTCGACCTACAAGTCCCTGGCGGGCCAGCCGGCCGACGTCTCCATAGGTGAGCCGTACGGCAGAGACCACGCCGAGGCCGTCGTCAGGGCCGCGATGGACGATTACCGGGAAGCGTTCTTCGAGCCACCATCTCGACCCTAGCCGTCCCGGTCCGCATGCTGGTCGGACCTCCGGATCCGTCCGGGGTATCTCTTCGGAGTCCCGGGGTCATGCTCGACCTCGCCGTAGACAACCGGAGGCCACGCCGTGCGCGCTGAACATCGAGTCCGGATTCTTCCCCTCCTGTGCCTCGTCGTGGCCACCGCGTGCGGCGGGGAAGATGTCACCGGTCCGGATGCGCCTGCCGGTGCGCTGCAGTTCCGCTCCGTCACGGCGGGCTACTTTCACACCTGTGGCCTGACGACGACCGGTCGGGCCTGGTGCTGGGGGACCAACACCTTCGGGATGCTGGGAGACGGATCGCTCGCTTCGAGCACCCGGCCGGTGCCCGTGGTCGGAGGGTTCCGCTTCGAATCGATCGAATCGGGCGCCGGACACACCTGTGCGGTCACCGACTCGGGACAGATCTATTGCTGGGGGCTGAACGATGAGGGACAGGCCGGATCCGACCCGGCCGATCGTTCGGTCGAGGAGCCCCGGCGGGTGCCGGGGGACCAGTTCTGGGTGCAGGTCAGCGCCGGTCACGACCACTCGTGCGGTCTCACTCGCGACGGAAACGCCTGGTGCTGGGGAGACAACCTGACGGGCCAGCTCGGGACGGAAGCTTCGATCGGCGGCTCGTCTCAGCCGGTCCGGGTGCAGTCCGGGGTGCCGTTCACACAGGTGCTCGCGGGTTACTACCAGTCGTGTGCGCTCACGGCGGCTGGCAGCGCCTGGTGCTGGGGACGGAACACCGAGGGGCAGGTCGGAGACGGAAGCTCCGAGAATCGGTTCACTCCGGTGGAGGTGCAGGGCGGGCACGCCTTCCGGGCCCTGGCGGGCGGAGATGCCTTCGTCTGCGGGCTCGCCACGGACGCCTCCGTGTGGTGCTGGGGCAGCAACCGGAACGGTGAACTGGGAAGCCCCACCCTTCCGAGTCAATCGACCCCCGTGCGAGTAGCGGGGCTTCCGAATCTGAATCGCGTGTACGCCAGCGGAGGCGCCTTCACGGTGACGAGCGCTCAGGCGTACGCGTGCGGTCTGACCTCACAGGGGGAGGCGTGGTGCTGGGGCGGCGCGATCCGGGGCGATCTCTGGGACGGCCCGACGGAGGGACCGATTCGGGTGGCTCGCGACGTCCCGTTCCGGGGTCTGGCCCTCGGAGCCGAGCACCTCTGTGGTGTCACCACGGAGGACTGGGCGTTCTGTGGAGGAGGCAACTACGCTGGCCAGGTCGGCGACGGCACGACGGTGGACCGGTCCGGCATGGTCGGAGTCGAGAAACCGTAAGACCGCAGGCTGGGGGAAGTCGTTCGGCCGCCGCCGAAGCCCGCCCGCGGGTCTTCAGTCCCCGAAGCTGATGCCCAGTTCCCTCGCCGTGCACATGGTATCGCTGTCCAACGGAACCGTCTTCATCCTCTTGATCGCGCTCGACAGGGGAACGTAGCGCACCTCCGGCGGATCCAGGGCCACCATGCATCCGAAGGCCCCCTCCGCGAGCGCCCGAACGGCGGCGGAGCCGAAGCGGAGCGCCAGGATCCGATCGCGTGTCGTCGGACTTCCTCCGCGCAGCAGATGGCCGAGAACCACCGTCCGTGTCTCCTTGCCCGTGAGCTCCTCGAGTTCCTCGGCCACCCGAGCTCCGATGCCGCCGAGCCGCTCCAGCCGACCGACCTCGCGCGCCACCACCGAGCGCTCCTCCCCCACCGCATGCGCCCCCTCGGCGACCACCACGATGGCGAAGTCGCGCCCACGCGCGACGCGTTCTCGAATGCGATCCGCGACGATATTCAGGTCGTACGGTATCTCCGGGATGAGAATCGCATCGGCGGTTCCGCCGAGGCCCGCATGCAGCGCGATCCACCCCGCGTAGCGACCCATCACCTCGACGACCATCACCCGGTCGTGCGCTTCGGCCGTCGAGTGAAGCCGATCGACCGCTTCGGCCGCGAAGCTCACGGCGGTGTCGAAGCCGAACGTGACCACGGTCTCGGCCAGGTCGTTGTCGATCGTCTTGGGCACGCCGATGACCCGGACCCCCTTCTGGAAGAGCACGTTGGCGATCGCCAGCGAACCGTCGCCCCCGATCGCCACCAGCGCGTCGGCCCCGATCCCCTTCAGCCGCTCCACCAGCTCGTCGCTGCGATCGCGCTCGTACCACTGGCCGTCCTCTCCGAGCGTCGGGTAGGCCAGGGGGTTCCCCCGGTTGGTGGTCCCGAGGATCGTCCCCCCGAGGTGCGTGATCCCCCGGACGTTCTCCCGGGTCAGAGCCAGGAGCCCGCCCTCCGGGTACGCGTCGGGCTCGAGAAGTCCCCGATATCCGTCGCGGATCCCGATGCACTCCCACCCGCGGCCGAGAGCCGACAGGACCACCGCCCGGATGACCGCGTTCAGGCCGGGCGCGTCCCCTCCCCCGGTGCTCACGGCGATGCGCTGGATAGTCTGGTTCATGCTCGCTCCTGAACGCGTGACGTCGTCGCGACAGGTCCGGGCTCGCTCCGGGGAACCTCCCTGTCGACACGAGGTTCTACTATACTGGAAGAGCAGAAACGGATCACCCCTGCCCCGGCCCGGCCGGAGTCCCGCTCTGCCACCCGGTGAACGGATTTCCTGCGCGGCCCACAACACGGGCTCGTACCCGTTGCCCCCTCGGGAGGCGAAACATGTCCACGTCTGAAGACCTTCGTCCACTCGATGAGCGGGGGGCCGCCCTCGTGCTCGTCGCGATCCTGCTCGTCGTCCTCCTGGCCGCCGCATCGCTGGCCGTCGATGTCGGTCTTCTGGCGACGGCACGAACGGAGGCGCAACGCACGGCCGACATGGCCGCGCACGCGGGTGCGTCCGTCCTCATCTTCTATCCGAACAGCGCATCGGCCGCACGGTCGGAGGCGATCGCCTACGCGGCGAAGAACAACATCCGCGGCGAAGCCGCGGTCGTGCTGCCCGAGGACGTCGAAGTCATACTCAACGAATCCAAGGTTCGAGTCACGGTGCATCGCACGGTCGGGCGGGGCAGCCCGATCGCCACCTTCTTTGCCCGCCTCCTGGGTGTGGACGAGGTCAGCATCCGGGCCCAGGCTGCGGCGATCGCGAGGAGCGCCGGCGCCGTGGACTGCCTGCTGCCCGTGGCGGTCGCGGATCGGTGGTTCGAGGCCGACGGCTCGAGGGCGGACGAGAACGACACCTGGGACCCGGACGAGGGAGACACGTTCGGAGACGGTTCCGCCGGATTCACCACGGCGGACCTGGGGACGCTGATCACGCTGAAGCCGGCACAGGGAGCCGCCCACACCAACGACGGCACGGGTCCCGGGGACGAATTCCCGGACAGCAACCGGTTCGAGCCCGGCTGGTGGTTCCTGTGGTACCCTTCCGGTGGAGGCGGTGCCGCCGCCTTGCGCGCACAGATCCTGAATTGCCCGGAACCCCAGACGGCCTGGAGACCCGGGCAATGGGTGACCGACAAGAATGGCAACGTGCAGAGCATTCAGAAGGCGTTCAACGATCTGATCGCTCTGGACCCGGGCGCCTACTGGGACGATGGATGCAGGTGCGTGAAGGGCTCGAAGTTCACCGTTTCGCCGAGGATCCGGGCCGTGCCGCTGTTCAACCCGGAGACCTACACGAAGCAGGGGCCGGAATCGAACTTCCAGATCGCGGACTTCATGGGCGTCTTCATCGTCCCCGGCCCGCCGGGACCGCCCGGACAGCAGAGCACCTACGCTCACATCGCTTCGTTCCAGGGCCTGCCCGGAGGTGGCGG
>NZ_JBZQEK010000084.1:0-13469 GCF_058719085.1 Candidatus Benthicola sp. | reverse complement strand
CGCGACCCAGGCACGCGAGCCAGTCCGCGACGGGGGGCCCGGACGTTCGGTGAACCGAGAAGTCGCAGTAGTGGCACCGTTGGATGCAGAACGGAAAATGTACGTAGAGGCTCACCGGAGGCGCGATGCCGACCGGCGAACTCGGAAAGGGCGCGGGGGTCGGTGGCTCCTTCAACGGTCGACGCGCTCGAATCGCTGACCGGGAAGCGATCGCACGACGCCCGAGATCTCCAGGCGGCCAAGCTCCGCGAGGGTCTCGGACACCGGACGTCCCGTCGCCCGGGCCAACGCCTCCACCCGGGCCGGTCCCCCGGACAGCAAGGACTGGAGGGTTTCCGGAACCGGGCCCGGATTCGTCCTCGCTCCCCCCGCGGGCAGGACCTGCCCGAACAGCGTCGGCTGGCCCCATTCGGCTCGCGGGTCCGCCGGCCACGCCTCCTCAGGAAGCGAGGCCACGACGTCCGCCGCCGTTTCGACCAGACCGGCTCCGTCGCGCAACAGGAGGTGCACCCCCCGCGAGCCGGGCTGATCGGCCGGCCCGGGGACCGCGAGAACCTCGCGTCCCAGCTCGAGCGCCATCCCGGCCGTGATCAGGGCTCCGCTCCGCTCCCCCGCCTGGACGACGACCACGGCGCGGCTCAGACCGGCGATGATTCGGTTTCGCTCCGGGAAGTGAAACTTCAGGGGCGGTTCGGTCGGTTCATACTCGCTGAGCAGGAGCCCGGAGGCGGAGATCTGTTCGCGCAGGGCCCGGTTCCGCACCGGGTAGCCGTGATCGATTCCGCACCCGAGCACGGCGATCGTGCGCCCCCGGGCGGCCAGGGCTCCACGGTGTGCGGCCGAATCGATGCCGCGGGCCAGCCCGCTCACGATCGTCCAGCCAAGGGCGGCGAGGTCGAAGGCGAGATCGTGGGCCATTCTTCGGCCGTATTCCGTCGCCCTCCGGGTTCCTACGATCGCGATCGTGCGGGGGTCGCCGAGAGTGACGGGACCCCGGGCCCACAGGAGCTCGGGCGGTACGGCGAGGTGCGTGAGGCAGCCCGGATACTCCGGATCGCTCCGGCGAATCCGACGTGTCCGTGCCGGGCCGGGACCTCGGCTCCGGGAGTGGCCGCTCAGGGCCGCCACTCCTCCAGCTCCGGAAAGGCGTCTTCCTCTCCCCCGGGAGCTTCACGGGCCTTCTCATCCGACACGCGCTTCCACAGAGCCTCGAGGAAGGGGGTCAGGCCTTCGCCGCTCACGGCCGAGATCACGAACTGCGCCCAGGCCTCGGGTGCGTCGATGTCCCAGTCCCGCTCGTCCGCCGGGCTGAGATCCGCTTTGCTCACCACGACGCAGTGGGGAATCTGATCCAGGGCCGCATCATGAGACAGCAGTTCGGTGCGGAGCAGATCGTACGTCGCCTGCAGGTCCTCGGAATCCGAAGGGACCACGAGCGCCAGGGTGCGCGTCCGCTCGATGTGCCGGAGGAATTGCGTGCCGAGACCCTTCCCCTCCGCCGCGCCCTCGATGATACCGGGGATGTCCGCGATGACGAGCGACCGTCCGTCGGACAGCCCGACGACGCCCAGGTTGGGCTCGAGCGTCGTAAAAGGGTACTCGGCGATCTTGGGCCGAGCCGCGGACACGGAGGCCAGCAGCGTGCTCTTTCCGGCGTTCGGTTCGCCCACCAGGCCGACGTCGGCGATCAGCTTCAACTCGAGCTCGATCCGGCGTTCCTCTCCCCACTCGCCGGGTTCCCACTCCCGGGGTGTCTGGTGGGTGGAGGTGGCATACGAGGCGTTGCCCCGGCCGCCACGACCTCCCCTCGCCACCACCAGCCGGTCCCCGGACTCCAGTAGCTCCCCGATGCGCTCGCCCGTGTCGGCATCCTTCACCACCGTCCCGAGCGGCACGGGGAGCTCGAGATCATCTCCGTCGGCGCCGGTCCGGTTCGAACCTTCACCGTGTCCGGCGCGACCGGCGGCGTAGTGTTCCCGGTAGCTGTAATCGAGCAGGGTCGAGAGCTGCGAATCGGCCACGAGCACGACGTCACCGCCTCGCCCGCCGTTGCCGCCGGCCGGCCCCCCGCGCGGAACGCCCTTCTCGCGGCGGAACGCGACCGCTCCGGCCCCGCCCGCACCTCCCTTGACCCGGATCCGGGCAAGGTCGATGAACATCAGGTGGACCTCGAACGCTCGGGGACCATCGAGCCGGGAGTCCCGCCTCGACGGGCGCGCACACGGGCCCACAGGGATCGGGCGTCCCGCCGCCAGCCCTCATCCGATGCGCAGGCCAGTCCAGCTTCGAGCGCGTGGTCGACGCTGGCCTCCGCACAGCCCGCGCTCAGGGCGCCGCGCAGGTGCGAGTGCAGCTGAGGCTCCCAGGCGGTGGCCGCGAGGATCGAGACGATACACAGCTCCCGAGTCGGCAGGTCGAGACCCTCCCGTCCGAGGACCTTGCCGTAGCCTTCTCGTATCATCCACTCGTCCATCGCGGGGTGCACCCTTCGCACGTTGCCTCGCAGCTTGTCGTAGGCGCGTCCGTAGACCGTTCGGCACACGGCCTGCCCGCGCCGCTCCCAGTCCGCGCCGCGCTCCGAATCGGGCTCCGGCGAGGGCGGCAGCCCGGAGACGTCCCTCCACTCCGCGAGGGCCGTCAGGGCGGCAGGAAAGCCCAGGAACAGGTAGCTCTGAAGAAGGGCCTCCTCGACGGCCCGAGCCGGGGCGACTTCCCGAGCCTCCCTGAGCGCGGCTCGCCGGCGCTCCGGATCACCGGCCGCCACCGCGGCGGACAGGACCACCAGCGCCTGCACCGCATCTCCCATCCGGCCCCCCGGCTCGTCAGTCACCGATCAGTCCGGCCCTCACCCGGCCCACTTCGGCGCCGAGCGTGTTGAGCAGCACCGACTCCCGCACGTCTGCCAGCCTCTCCATCTCCTCCTCGCGCAGCACACCGGCCTTGGCCAGGAGCGCGACGGTCGCCGGCCCGACCGCACGGATCGCCCCGTCCTCCACCTTCACGGCGGCTCCCCAGTCCTCGTCGACCGCGGCCACGCAGAGGACGCCCTCCGCCCCCTCCTTCGCGAGCAGTCGGCCGCCCGTCGCCTCCATGATCTGCAGCGGCACGCGGCCCGGCGACGACGTAAGCTCCGGGAAGCGCGTCATCGCGCTGACAACCGCGCTCGCGGGAGCCTCGCCCTTTCGCGCCCGGCGCACCAGGCGGGAGTAGGCTCTCGCCATCTCGTGCAGCGGCATCCGCGGGGTCGGGACGCCGCAGCCGTCCAGTGCCCAGTGATGGTCCACCGGCTCGTGATCCATCCAGAGCCCGAGCGCCACCCGGATGCGCTCCTGGACCGGATGTTCGAGCGACTCGTATCCCTCGATGGGCCACCCGTGATGGAGGGCGAGCGCGAGCATACCCGCATGCTTGCCGGAACAGTTGTTGTGCAGGCGTCCGGGCAGCCGGCCCGCGCATCCCAGCACCTGCGCCGTGTCGCGATCGAAGGGGGCGTGCGGCCCGCAGTGCAGATCGTCCTCGCTGAGACCGAGTCGCCGGAGCATGGCAGCCACCCGCTCGGTGTGCTGGCGCATGCCTCCATGGGAAGCGCAGATCACGGCGAGGTCCGCCGCGTCGAATCCGAACGCCTCGACCACGCCGTCTTCCAGCAACGGAATCGCCTGAAAGGGCTTCATGGCCGAGCGCCAGTAGGTCAGGATCTCGGGATCCCCCGCACACAGTTCCTCCCGACCGGCCGCGCTGCACACCACGCCCTGCACCCGGTGCGAGGACTCGACCGCACGGCCTCGCGTCACCTCCACCCGCATGTCGATGGGTCTCAGGATCGACCTCCGGTCAGCAGCAGTCCGCCGCGGGAACGGCGAGGGGATATTCGTTCGCCTGCCAGGACCGCATGTGCCCCTCCAGGTCGAACAGCTGTCCGAAACCCGCCTCGGCGAGAGCCTCCTCCGCCACACCGGCTCGCCTTCCCGACCGGCAGTAGACCACGATCTCGCGGTCCCGGAAAGCGTTCAGGCTGTCCAGGTACGCCGGGATGACATCGTACGGGATGTTGATCGCCCCTGGAATGTGACCGTCGGCATACTCCTCGGGACTCCGGACGTCGAGGATGACGGGTTCGGCGTCCGTTCCCAGACGCTCGACGAGGTCAGCCGCCGCAATCACGCCCGGGTTCGAAGCGACCGCCTCGGATCCGGTACCCGCAACCACCGGCGGCGGATTCGACGCATCCTCCGTTCCGGCCCCCGGCCGGTCTCCCGAGCACCCGATGGCGAGACCTGCGCCGCAGACGACCGTCACGAACCAGCCCATCGCTCTTGATCTCAAACTCGTCCCCTTCCTTCGGTATGGCGCGAACCCGGTGGCCCACGCCGCTATCCTTCGCCCCGCGCTGCGGGCCGGGCGGCATGATGGCATCGGCGTCTCCCCGCGAGAAGACCGGCCGAAAATCTCCATCCGGACCGATGTCCCGTCAAACGGACTCGCGATCGGGCGCCCGAGTGTAGTATAGACAGTAAGGGGTCCGACCCGTGGGCCCCGCACGCTCGAGAGGAGAAGATCGGATGCCCGTGTGGACGGAGCTCGCCCTGCAGGGATTCGCCGTGGTGGCGGCAGGCGCCTGGGTGTTGTGGCTCGTCAGCCTCGTCCGGGAGGATGCCTCGATCGCGGACCGCTTCTGGGGCATCGGCTTCATCGTCCTCGCCGGCTGGTACGCGTCCCGCGGGGGTGGTTGGGCCAGCCGCTCGATCCTGCTGCTCGGTCTGACGACCGTATGGGGTCTGAGACTCTCCCTGCACATTCACTTCCGGAACCGTGGGAAGCCGGAGGACCCGAGGTACGCCCGCTGGCGGGACGAGGGCGGCAGCGCCTGGTGGTGGCAGAGTCTCTTCAAGGTCTTCCTGTTCCAGGCCCTGATCCTGTGGATCGTCGGCGCACCTTTGCTCGCCGGACTGGCCAGCCAGACGCCGGACCACTTCACCGTCCTCGACGGCATCGGAAGCGTGCTCTGGATGGTCGGCTTCGTCTTCGAGACGGTGGGCGACGCGCAGCTCGAGGCCTTCAAGCGGGATCCGGCGAACCGGAATCGAGTGCTGTCGTCCGGCCTCTGGCGTTACACCCGGCACCCGAACTATTTCGGCGATGCGCTGGTGTGGTGGGGCCTCTTCACGATCGCCGCCTCGACCCCGGCCGGTCCGTGGACCGTGTTCGGCCCCGCGCTGATGACCTTCCTGCTGGCGCGGATATCCGGCGTGCCGATGCTCGAGTCGAGGTTGAGAGAGACCCGTCCCGGCTACGCGGAATACGTCGAGCGGACGAGCGCCTTCGTCCCGTGGCCGCCGAAGAAGAGCGACTGACTCCGGGGTGCCGGACTCCCGTCTGGCGCCGGAGGAGGGGGCGCCGAACCGATCGAGGGCGCGCGCGCGCCCGAGTTCCGCGGCGATTTGCCTTGCCAACCGCGGATCGATCGTACATAATGGGCTTATCTGAGGTTTTGTTGAGTTCATCCCTACCCAACAGGAGACGTAGCGTGACCAAACAGGAATTTGCGGACAAGCTGGCCGGCAAGTGCGATCTCTCCAAGGCCAAGGCGATGGAAGTCATCGATTGCATCTTCTCGACCAAGCCGCGCGAGGGGATCATCGCCACGCAGCTGGATGCCGGAAACGACGTGACGATCACGGGATTCGGCACGTTCAAGACGCGCCGTACGAAGGCTCGCAAGGGCCGGAACCCGCAGACGGGCGCGGAAATCATGATCGCCGCGCGCAACAGCGTCTCCTTCCGTGCGGGTAAGGGCCTGAAGGATCGCGTCCGGGAGTAACACCCCCCAGGAACGCTCCAACAGGCGGGGGTGATGAACCTCCGATGACGAAAGCCCCCGGGGCTGGAGACGATCCAGCTCGGGGGCTTCTGTCTGCGATATCGACGCTACCACCCCGAAGCGCCGGCTCCGGGGCCTGCCAGGGCTCGGTCAGCTCCCTCCGCCCGGCGCCCCGTCTGCGGTGACGTCCTCTGCGCCCGCGGCCTTCCGAACCCGGTCGGCGGTCGCCACCCGGAACAGCTCATCCTGCGTGTCGACCGCCCGAAGCAGGCGGACCGCCTCGAGGACCGGCGGGCTGTCCGACTCGAACCGGATGAACATGTCGAGATCGCCGAAGGCCGAGTTCGCGATCTGCGCCTCCAGATACCGGTCGATCCGGGACTGCACGCGGTCGAAGAGGTCCCGGTCGAGCTCGAGACCTTCGATGGCCGTGATCTGCTCGTAGAACTGCTCGCGCATGGCCGGGGTCACGACGAAGTCGGGCTGGATGCCCGGGTGAGCGCTCGTCCATTCCACCCCAAATCGAAACGCGAGCTGGTTGAGCGAGTATCCGGCCCGGCCGACGGCGCGTTCCAGTTCCCTCTCGTCCACGGTCGTGGTGTCGGGCACGATCACGTCCGGCGTGATGCCCCCGCCACCGTAGACGACCCTGCCGTCATCCGTGTAGAAGACCTCCCGGTCCGCGGTGTCCGCCACGACACCGCGCATCGCCGAGACCTGGGCCGTCACCGCCAGCGCGAGGTCGTCTTCCGTGCCATGGGCGACCGTTCGACTGATCGACCGGCCGCTCGGCGTGTACCAGCCCGCGGTCGTCAGCTTCAGGTGATTCCCCCCGGGCAGCGAATAAACGGTCTGGACCGAGCCCTTTCCGAAGGTCGGAGTTCCGATGATGAGCGCCCGGTCGTGATCCTGAAGGGCCCCCGCGACGATCTCGGAGGCGCTGGCGCTCGCCGGGTTCACGAGCACCACGATCGGCAGACCGGGAAACGCCTCGTCGGTCGGAGCGCCGAACGTGAAGTTCTGGTCCTCGACCCGCGACCGGGTCTCCACGATCCCCGCCCCGCGCGGCAGGAAGAGATCCGTCACCGCCACGCCCTGGTCCAGCAAACCACCGGGGTTCCAGCGGAGATCCAGAATCAGCCCCTCGGCTCCCTGCGCCTGAAGCTCGCGGATCGCGGCATCCAGCTCGTCCCTGGCGTCACGACTGAACTGATCGAGGTCGACGAAGCCGATGCGGTCGTCGATCATGAAGCTCCGCACCGTCTCCACGTGGATCTCGTCCCGCACGATGGTGAAATCGAGAGGCGACTCGGCGCCCGGCCGGCCGATCGAGATCGAGACCGGTGTGCCCTTCGGCCCACGAAGACGCTCCACCGCCTGCGTGTCGTCCCAGTCCCTGGCCGACGTTCCCTCGACCCCGACGATTCGGTCTCCCGTCATCAGTCCGGCCCGCTCAGCCGGCGAGTTGGCGATCACGCCCATGACGGTGATCCACTCCCCCACCTTCTGGATGCGGATTCCGAGCCCCGCGTAGTCTCCCTCGATCGAGAGCTGGAGATCATCCGCTTCTTCGGCCCCGATGAACACCGAATAGGGGTCTCCAAGCTCCGAGAGCATCCCGTCGATCGCCATCCGGTAGAGCTCCGGCGTGTCGATCTCCTCGACGTAACGCTCCGAGACGAGCCGCTGCACTTCGTCGAACAGGCGAGCCCGGTACACGGTGCTCTCCTGGGCCCCCACGCCCTGCTCCAGCAGCCAGCCGCCCGACCCCAGCGCGACCACCGTGACGACGATCGCCGGGATCCAGCTCCGCTTCCTCTTCATCGCTCTATCCACCACTCGCTCAACTCTCCGGTCCCTCGACGTTCTCGTCCTCTGCCGGCCGGTTCTGTTCCGCCACCGTCAGCAGCTGCTCGGGGGTCTCCGCCCCGGAAAGCAACCGAACGGCCTCCCTCACCTGTCGACTCCTCTCCACGGCGCGCCGCAGTCCGGCATCCTCCCCGAACGCCGCCGTCGCCAGCTGCCGACTGAGCTGGAAGTCGACCAGCTCACCCGCGGCGTCCACCAGCTCGGAATCGAGCGACTCGCCCGTGCGCTCCTCGAGGTAGTCGAGGAACTGCCTCCGCATCGCAGGGGTGACCACGAAGTCTTCCGCGAGCTCGGGGTGATCCCGGTGATACTGGATCGCGAACCGGAAGGCGAGGTCGGTGAAGGCCACGTCCGAGTCCATGAGCACCTGTCTCAGGTCCTGCTCCGCCGTAGTCAACGTGTCGGGCATCACGGTGAGATCCGGCACGATCCCACCCCCTCCATACACCACCCGGCCCGATTCCGTACGGAAGGTCTGCAGATCCGCCGTGTCCGCGATCACCGCGATGCCGCGATCGGCGACGAACCCGTCCGTGGCCGTCATACCCAGCTGAACGGCTTCGGACACGGCATCGTTGAACTCGTCGGAGCCGAGGGCGAACACGTCCTCCCCTTCGCCTCTCGACCGGTGGATGGACCGTCCCGAGGGCGTATACCAGGTTCCCGTGGTGAGGCGCAGGTAGTTGCCGCCCGGGAGGGGATACACGCTCTGCATGACTCCCTTGCCGAAGGTGCGCGTCCCGAGGACGACCGCGCGGTCGTGGTCCTGCAAGGCCCCCGCGACGATCTCGGAGGCGCTCGCCGACCAGGCGTTGACCAGCACCACGATGGGAAGCTCCGGATACCGATCCGGTCCCGGCGACGTGAAGGTGTAGCTGTCTCTGGGGTCCCGGGCGCGCGTGTCCACGACCATCTCGCCCGCGTCGAGAAACAGGTCGGAGATCTCGACCGCCTCTCGCAGGATGCCGCCCTGGTTGTAGCGGAGATCCAGGACGATCGACCGCGCTCCTCGAGCCAGAAGATCGTTGATCGCCGCCTGCAGCTCCGAGGTGGAGGCGCGGCTGAAAGTCTGGAGGTAGACGTACCCCACGTCGTCCTCGAGCAGCAGGGACTGGGTGGCGACGATGTGGACGTCGGCGCGCACGATCGAAAGACGCAGCAATTCGGGCTCGCCGGCCCGCCGGATCCCCACCTCGACCGGCTCTCCCTTCGGCCCGCGGAGAGCCGTCACCGCTTCCGTCTGCGTCCAGCCCGCGGTGGGCTCACCGTCGACCTCGACGATCTGGTCGTTCGGGCGGATGTCCAGCTCGGAAGACGGACTGTTCGGAATGATGCTGAGCACCGTGATCCCGTCCTCTTCGGCCAGGATCCGCATGCCCACGCCCCCGTAGCTGTTCGACAACAGGGCGGTCGTCTGGTTCTCTGCGCGTATGAACGCCGCATACGGGTCGCCCAGCTCCTGCAGCAGCCCGTCGATGGCCATGTCGTAGAGGTCCTGGGGTGAAACCTCCTCCACGTAGTAATCGGAAACGCGCCGCACCACCGTGTCCAGCAGGGCGGCGGAGGCCGAGCCCCCGTCCGCCTCCTGCAACAACCAGCCGCCGCTCACCAGCGTCACGAACACCGCCGTGAGCGGGACCGTCCAGGTCCCCCTCAACCTCATCGATCCTCCACGCTATGGGTCGCCCGGCCCGGCCGGGCTGCCACTCCCGCTCCACTTTGAAACTCGGACCGTGGCAAAAGGTTTCACCCCCCGCGAGGGAAGCGCTCCGGCCAGCGGCCAGAAAGCTCCTGCCACAATCGCTCCTGCACCTCGTCCACGGATCCGTCGCTCACGATCCGGATGACGCCCGGCTCGGATTCCGCGAGCGTGTCGTATGCCTCCGCAACCGCCCGGTGGAAGCGCTCGTGCTCGCGTTCCATGCGATCGGCGACACCGCTCTTTCGGGCCCGGCCCACCTCCGGATCCAGTGCGAGAAGAACGGTGCCATCCGGCTTGAGGCCGCCCGTCGCGAACGCGTTCATCTCGCGGACCCTGTCCAGCCCCAGGCCTCGAGCCAGTCCCTGGTAGGCATACGTGGACAGTTCGAATCGGTCTGCCAGCACGAGCTCTCCTCGGTCGAGTGCCGGTCCCACCACCCTTCGCACGAACTCCGCGCGAGAGGCCAGATACAGCAGCAACTCGGTCTCTGCGCTGATCGCCAGCCGCGGGTCGAGCACGATCTGGCGGATCCTCTCGCCGGCCGGCGTCCCGCCCGGTTCGCGGACGAGCAGGTACGCCACGCCGAGCCGGTCGAGCCGCTCCGTGAGGCGGCGCAGGTGCGTCGACTTGCCCGCCCCTTCGCCCCCTTCGAAGGCGATGAACAATCCGCCTGTGTCTCTTCCCGCGCCGCTCGTGCTCAAGACCTCACGCTCGATCTCCGGATGTGGAATCGGCGCCTCCTGGCGCCGATTCTCCTCTGATCGCCGGCGATGTGCACGCCGGGCCTGCCCGCTCCGCCGCTCGAGAGTCAGTCCTCGTAGTACTCGGTGCCGAGGTGGGTGATCTGATCCTCGCCCGCCATCCAGCGGATCGTGTTTTTCAGCTTCATCTGCTGGATGAAGATGTCGTGCTCGGGGTAGAGCCCCTCGGCGACCTGCGGGGCCTTCAGGTAGAAGGACAGCCACTCCTGGATGCCCGACAAGCCGGCGCGCGCCGCCAGATCCATGAAGAGCGCCAGGTCGAGCACGATCGGTGCGGCCAGGATCGAGTCACGACACAGGAAGTCGATCTTGATCTGCATGGGATAGCCCATCCAGCCGAAGATGTCGATGTTGTCCCAGCCCTCCTTGTTGTCGCCGCGCGGAGGGTAGTAGTTGATCCGCACCTTGTGGTACATGTTCGAATACAGGTCCGGATACATCTGGGGCTGCAGGATGTACTCGAGTGCGCCCAGCTTCGACTCTTCCTTCGTCTTGAAGCTCTCGGGGTCGTCGAGCACCTCGCCGTCCCGGTTGCCCAGGATGTTGGTCGAAAACCAGCCGTTGAGGCCGAGCATGCGGACCTTCAGCCCCGGCGCCAGGATCGTCTTCATGAGCGTCTGGCCGGTCTTGAAGTCCTTCCCGGCGATCGGCACCCCGTTCCGAGCCGCCAGCTCGACCATCGCGGGGATGTCGACCGTCAGGTTGGGGGCTCCGTTGGCGAACGGGACCCCCTCCTGGAGCGCCGCGTAGGCGTAGATCATCGACGGTGCGATGGCGGGGTGATTGTCCCGCATCGCCTGCTCGAGCGACTCCACCGTCTGGTGGACCGGATCGGGCTTCAGGAAGATCTCGGTCGACGCCGCCCAGACCATGCTGAGCCTCGCGCAGCCGTTCTCCTCCTTGAACCGACGAATGTCGGCGCGGATCTGCTCGGCCAGGTCGAGCTTGTTGTCTCCGCTCTTCACGTTGCTGCCGTCGAGCTTCTTCACGTACGTCTTGTCGAACACGGCCGGCATCGGCCGAATCGACTTCAGGAAGTCGGCCACCGGCTCCAGATCCTCCGGTCGCAGTACCCCGCAGGTACGGGCGGACTCGTACGCATCGTCCGGGATCGGGTCCCAGGCCCCGAACACCACATCGTCGAGTCCGGCCAGCGGCACGAGGTCCTTGATCAGCGGGGTACGATTCTCCGTCCGCTTGCCCAGCCGGATCGTCGCCATCTGCGTCAGCGATCCGATCGGCTTCGCGAGGCCGCGCCGGATCGATTCGACGCCCGCGATCGTCGTCGTCGAGACGGCCCCGAGACCCACCAGCAGGATGCCCAGCCGTCCTTCGGCCGGGGCGATGTCCAGTCCACCCTTCTGTTCGCTCATGATAGATTCCAGTTCAGGTAAGTATATCTAAACATCTTCCCTGTCTATCTTTCGCCGAAGCCAATCCGGCATCTTCCACACCGCCTTGCCGACGGCGACGCCCTCGGGGCGTGTGTTCTGGTAGACCCACAGAATGCGCTGCAGAACCGTCAGGTTGGTGGTGATGGCCAGCACCCACAGCACCACCCGCAGCACGGCTCCATTTCCCTGCTCGCCGAAGATCAGCGCCGCGGCCCCGATGAGGATCACGCGTTCGGCCCGCTGCATGAGACCCACCGAACAGTCGATGCCGAGCGCCTCGGCCCGGGCCCGGGTGTAGCTGATCATGAGCGACCCGGCCATGGCGAGGATCACGACGTAGATCATCACGACGTTGTTGGGGTCCGGCCGGAAGTCGTTGTACAGGGACAGAAGCCCGATGTACACGATGATCTCGGACAGTCGGTCGAGCGTCGAATCGTAGAAGGCGCCGAACGGGGAGGCGAGTCCCGTCCGCCGGGCGACGGTGCCATCGAACAGGTCGAAGATGCCGCCGAGCAGGATCAGCGCGCCCGCGGTCCGCACCGCGTGTGTGTGGAAGAAATAGCCCGATGAGCAGGTGATGAGGAAGCCGAGGGTGCTCAGCGTGTTCGGGTGCACTCGTGCCCCGACCATCCAGTTGATCACCGGGTCGACCGCCGTCCGTAGCCCCTTCTCGAGGGCCGCCCTGAGGCTCTTCATGAAGGCAGGATGATCCTGGACTGTTCCCCCATCTTGACGCCTTCGGCGATCGATCGATTCACCTTCTCCATCAGCTTGTCGAAGTTCGCCTGGGCCGAGATCAGGGACTGGTATCGCACGCTCGACTGCATCTCTTCACTCAACCGGCCCAGGTCGTCGCGAAGATCTTCGGGCGGCTCTTCTTCGCGCTCCAGGAAACCGATCAGCTTCTCCTGCAGCTCGCGGATTCGGTCCAGCCGGTCCTTCGCTTCCTCATCGGCGTCGATGTCCCGCATGGCCGATCGCAGGTAGGCGTATTCGGGGGTCTGAGAGATCAGTCGACCCACCTCGGAGGCTCGTTCGAAGATTCGCTCCCGGTCCGGCTGTTCCGTTTCCATGTCACCCCGCTATGGCTCTCTTGAAAGCTGGCCCGGCCGCGGTGCCGCGCTCCAGCCGCACAACATAACCCGGGCGTCCCGCCGTCGCGACGGACGCGCTCCCCCGTCAGGGGGCCGTCAGGTCAGTGCCACGACGAACCGCTCCCGACCGGTGAGGTCCTCCCGGACGATCACGACGCTCCAGCCCCCGGCCTCCTCCAGCATTCCCTGCACGGCGGCGCCCTGGCCAGGGCCTACCTCGAGGAACAGTCCCCCTCCGGGCCGTAGATGTGACCGCGCGCCGAGGGCGATCTCGCGCACCACGTCGAGGCCGTCGCGACCGCCGGACAACGCCTCGCGGGGGTCATGATCCCGGACTTCCGTCGGAAGTGACGCGATCTCGTGCTCGGCGACGTACGGCGGATTCGACACCACCAGGTCGAAGGCCTCCGACGCCCCCACGCCTTCCCACGGAGACGCGGAGACGGATCGAAGTTCGATGCGGTCCTCGAGGCCCAGTCGCCTGGCGTTCTCGCCGGCAAGCTCGAGCGCCCGGGCCGAGATGTCCAGCGCCACCGCACGTTCGACGACGCCTTCCTCGAGGAGGGACAGGGCGATCGCCCCGCCGCCCGTTCCGATGTCCAGCGCAGTGCCGATGTGGGGCCGGTCCGAGGGCCGTGCGACCCTGCGCACGCCAGGGGCGGATCCGGCGCCCGACGCCCAGTCCACGACCTCCTGAACGAGCTGCTCGGTTTCCGGTCGCGGAACGAGGGCCCGGTCGTCACACAGGAGCACGAGGTCCCGGAAGGCCACGGTTCCCTCCAGGTGCTGCAAGGGCACCCCGGCCAGTCGGCGGCGGGAGAGACT
>NZ_JBZQEK010000083.1:0-12232 GCF_058719085.1 Candidatus Benthicola sp. | reverse complement strand
TCCTCACCGATCACGAGATCTTCGCGAGATCACGCCGGGTGAGGCGGCAGCGGAGGCTGCACGGGGTGGCCCCGCTGGAATCCATCGCGTCGCTCACCCCGGGCGACTACGTGGTGCACCTGGAGCACGGCATCGGCCGGTTCGACGGCCTCGAGAGAGTGGTCGTCGGCGACGAGACGGTGGAGACGCTCAAGATCGAGTACGCCGAGGGAGAGATCCTCCGCGTGCCACACTACCGGCTCGACCTGATCGAGAAGTGGACGGGCGTGGGAGAGGCGGAGGAGTCGGTCCGCCCGCCGGCCGTCCACAAGCTGGGCGGGAAGAAGTGGAAGAAGCTCAGGAGCCGGACGGAGGAGTCGATCCGGGCCATGGCGACCGAGCTGCTCGAGCTGTACGCCCATCGGCGGGTCAGCGAGGGGTTCGCGTTCAGTCCGGACACCCGGTGGCAGAGAGAGATGGAGTCATCCTTCCTCTACGAGGACACTCCGGACCAGCGCTCGGCATGGCTCGACGTGAAGCGGGACATGGAGGCCCCGGCGATCATGGATCGCCTGGTGTGCGGCGATGTCGGGTACGGGAAGACCGAGGTGGCCATTCGCGCCGCCTTCAAGGCCGTCCAGGACGGCAAGCAGGTGGCCGTCCTGGCTCCGACGACCATCCTCGTGGAACAGCACCTCCACACCTTCTCGGAGCGCCTGGCCGGGTACCCGGTCCGGGTGTCGGCGTTCTCGCGTCTGCGCACCGCGGCCGAACAGAAGGCGGCGCTGCACGACCTCGAGGAAGGTCGGATCGACATCGCGATCGGCACCCACCGCCTCCTCTCCCGCGACGTGGCATTCAGGGACCTCGGTCTCCTGGTGGTGGACGAAGAGCAGCGCTTCGGGGTGCGGCACAAGGAGCGGCTGAAGGACCTCAAGCGGACGGTGGACGTCCTCACGCTGACGGCCACCCCGATCCCGCGCACGCTTCAGCTGGCGCTCGGAGGCCTGCGCGACCTGTCGCTGATCGAGACGGCGCCGCGCGACCGGATGCCCGTGATCACCCACGTGCTGCCGTGGAGCGACGCGGTTCTCCAGGACGCCATCCGCCGCGAGCTCGACCGCGCAGGGCAGGTCTTCTTCGTCCACGATCGGATCGAGACGATCGATGCCCTCGCGCAGCGGGTTCGCCGGCTGGCCCCGGATGCGAGGCTGGCCGTGGCCCACGGCCGGATGCGGGAGCGGGACCTCGAGGAGACCATGACGGCCCTGATGGACGGGGACCTCGACATCCTCGTGTCGACCTCGATCATCGAGAACGGCCTCGACGTGCCGACGGCGAACACCATGATCGTCCACCGTTCCGACCGTTTCGGGCTCGCGCAGCTGTACCAGTTGCGGGGACGGGTCGGCAGATCGCACCACCGGGCGTATTGCTACCTTCTGGTGCCCGAAGGCGTGACGCCCGAGGCCGTGCAGCGGCTCCGAATTCTCGAGCACCACACGGAGCTCGGCTCGGGATACCGGGTGGCGCTCAAGGACCTCCAGCTCCGGGGCGCCGGGAATCTGCTCGGGGCGAGCCAGTCGGGCTTCGCCCAGGCCGTAGGCTTCGACACCTACCAGCGGCTCCTCGAACGCACCGTCCGCCGTCTCCGGGGCCAGGACGAGGAACCGTCCACGGGCGGAACGCAGGTGAACGTCGAGGGCGAGAGCTACCTCCCGGACGAGTACGTCGCGGGCTCCGAGCAGAAGCTGAACCTGTACCGGAGGATCTCGCGGCTCGGAAGCACGGCGGAGATCGACGAGCTCGAGGAGGAGCTCCGCGACCGCTTCGGCCCCATACCGGAGCCGGCCGTGCGGCTCCTCGCCTCCGTGCGCCTGCGTCTGGTGGGAGGCCGGATCGGCGTGGAATGGCTGCGGGTATCCGAGCGGGATGCCCGCATGAACTTCGCCTCCGATGCGGTCCCCCGTCTCGCGCCGCTCCGCGACGCGCTCACCGATCGCCAGATCGCGGTTGAAGTGCGGCGTACGCAGCCGTTATCCTTAAAGCTTTCCCGCGCCGGGGTGGAGCCGCTGTTGCCCACGCTCGTCGCGGCACTGGAGATTCTGGAAGATGCCCCGGACCTGAAGGCTTCCGGGGCCCGTTGACATCCCGCAAGGAACGCTGGAGTCCATGAATAGAACGCTATTCGCGATCGTGCTGGCTCTGCCGGCCGTCCTGGCCGCGTGCGGCGCGTTCGACGACGCGCTGACGCAGCACGCCCGTCCGGCCGCCACGGCCGGGGGTCTGACCCTGGACCAGGGAGAGCTCGCGCACCTGATGGCCGCCTCCCCGATTCCCGATTCGGCGCTGACGCCGTACTGGGCCGGGGAGTTCGCGCGCCTGTGGGCCGACTTCATCGTCCTCTCCCGGCTGTACGCCGAGCCCGACACCACCCGGGCGGTGGACTACACCCGCCTCATGGAAGACGGGCGTCACCTCTCCGCCATCGCCGTCATGCGCTACCGGGACAGCGTGGTCATGGCCGGGATCGAGCCTTCTGAGGAGGAGCTTCGGGCATACTTCGAGCTCCGTCAGCCCTACACTCGACTGGACGTCCGCCGGATCGTTCTCGAGGTGCCCGAAGGAGGGGAAGGTCGGGACGGTGCGCTCGCCCGGGCCGAATCGGTGCGCGAGCGTCTCGTGGGCGGCGCGGACTTCGTGGAGATCGCCCGGGAGGTGAGCAGCGAACCAGTCCAGGCGCGGGGCCAGATCCTCGCCTACCAGGGGCACGACGACTTTCCGGCGGCGGCCGACTCGGCGGTGTTCTCCCTCCGGCCGGGCGAGATCAGCCCGGTGGTGGTGACGGATGACGAGGTCTTCCTGTACCGGGTGGAGGCACGACGCGAGCCCGACTTCGAGGAGGCCCGCGACCAGCTCTATCGCCGGGTGCTCGAGGAGCGGGAGGAGGCCCGCCAGCAGGAGGCGCTGGAAACCGAGGTCGGCAACGCCCGGCGCACCGTCCTCCAGGGCGCCCTGGCGGTAGCCTCGGACGTGGCCGGGGACCCGGAGCTCGCGGCGGAGCGCATCCCGGACGGAATGCGGCTGGTCACGTGGGATGGAGGGAATCTGTCCGTCGGGGAGCTCCGGCGCCTCTTCGTGGTTCGCGAGGACCTCCGCCGCGCGTTCGCCGAGGCCACGGAGGATGAGATCTACGATTACCTGATGCGGCTGGCGCGGGATGAGATCCTCATACAGGCCGCCGCCGAGTCGGGCGTGACGGCGAACGCGGAGGAGCGAGAGGCGCTCGCCGCGGCCCTGGCGGAGCAGCTCGGACACATTGCCCGACGCATGGGGCTCACGAGCCAGCTGGTCGCCGATGCCCGCTTCGACATCGACGAGCAAGGCTATTATTTCCTTCAGGGCGTGATGACCCGGTCCAGGGCGCTGCCGTGGCTGGGCGAGTTCCGGGTGGTGCTGGACCCGATGTTTCCGGTTCGGGTAGATGACGCCGGCGTCCGAAGCGCGGCTCGGCAGGCAAGCGAGCTGCGAGCGGCCGGCGTGGGGCCGGCGGAGCGCGAGATGCCCGAAGTGGACACCGGAGAGACGAGGGTGGAGATCGGATGAGCGGTTCCATCACGCGCCGGCCCTGGATCGGCATCACGGCGGCGGCGACTTCGCTCGCCCTGTGCGTGGCGCTTCTCCCGGCCGGGCGGGCCGTGGCACAGGAGCCGGGGGAGGACGCGCCGGACGCTCCCTCGACCGCCGTCGTGGACACGGTCGAGACCGTCGACCGGATCGTCGCCGTGGTCGGCGACACGGCCATCCTGTACAGCGAGATCATCGAGTCGATCGTCCAGGCCGGAGCGCAGGGGGAGGAGATCCCCGAGTTCGGGACCGCGGAGTTCGATTCGCTCGCGAAGGAGACGCTGACCAACCTGGTCGACTCGCGAATCCTGCTGCAGAAGGCGGAGGAATCCGATCTCCGGCTGCCTCCGGAGGCGCTGGACGGAGAGACCGATCGCCGGTTCCGGGAGATCCGGAACTCCTTCCCCACGGCGAGCGATTTCCAGGCGGCGGTCACCCAATCCGGGCGGACCCTCGTGCAGTATCGCCAGTGGCTTCGCAGCCAGGTTCGATCGCAGATGCTGATCGACGAATTCATCCGGGCGAGCCGGAACGACCTTCCGCCGGTGTCGGTCACGGACGAAGAGATCGAGACCTATTTCGAGGAGAACCTGGCCGGCGAGACACGCCCCGCCTCGATCGGCTTCGAACAGGTCGTCATCGAACCGCGGCCGGGCCAGGTGGCTCGGGACAGCGCCCGGCAGCTGGCCGAACAGGCCCTGGCCGAGATCGAGGACGGGAAGGAGTTCGAGATCGCCGCCCGGGAGTACTCCGTGGACCTGTCCAACCGGAACGAGGGGGGCGACCTGGGGTGGGTACAGCGTGCAGCCCTCGTCGACGCCTTCGCCGATGCGGCATGGTCGGCCCGCACCGGCGAGCCCGTGGGCCCCGTCGAGACCCGCTTCGGCTTTCACATCATCCGGGTCGACAACGTGCGCGGTGGCGAGCGCAAGATCCGCCACATCCTGATCCGCCCGGTGCTTTCGGACGAGGATTTCCGCAGCACCGGCGAGCTGGCCATCGCGGTGGCCGACTCGATCCGGGCCGACCAGGCCACCGTCCGCGAGATGGCCGACCGCTACGGTCTCCGGGAGATCCCGGTTCGTTTCCCGGAGATTCCGTACGATCGGATCGGGCAGTTCGGGGAGGCATACGCGCAGGCGCTCGCGAACCCGGTCCCCGGCTCGGTGGTGGGCCCCTTCCAGACCGAAGGCTTCCCGGGCGGTCCGCCCGTGTTCGCCATCGTGCGGGTGACGAGCTACCAGTCCGCGGGAAGCTGGAAGCTCGAGGACGTGCGGGAACAGATCCGGGAGAACCTCTTGTACGAGAAAGGCTACGTGCGCTTCCTCGAAGAGCTCCGAAACGAGGTATACGTCGATATCCGGCTCTGATCGCGGGTTGATCGGCGGGCCGACCGCCGGCCATGCGAAGGTCGCAGGTGATGCGTCCCGCCTTCCCCGCATCGCGGTCACCCTGGGAGACCCCAGGGGCATCGGCCCGGAAGTGACACGGGCGGCGCTGGTGGACCTGGCGCCGCGCGAACAGGCCGAGTTCGTGGTCATCGGGCCGGATCCCGCCTCTCTCCCCATCCCGTTCGATCTTCCCCCGGCGACGGGATTCCGCTCCATCGGCCGGTGGAACGAGGGCGCCGATCGGGAGGCAGGCGAGCTCTCGCTGGCCGCGATCGAAGCCGGCATCGACCTGTGCCTGGCCGGCGAAGCGGACGGGCTCGTCACGGCCCCGATCGCCAAGAAGGCCATCCGTGCCGCCGGCGTGAGCCACCCCGGCCACACGGAGATCCTGCGGGAACGCTGCCGGGTACCGGAGGTGACGATGATCATGGCCGCCGAGGAGACGATCCTCGGCGGCCCTCTCCGGGTCGCCCTGCTCACGGTACACGTGCCCCTCCGGAGCGTGCCCGGGCTGCTCGACGTCGACCTCGTGGTGCGGCGGTCCTCCATCGCCGCCCGGGCGCTCCGGGAGTGGTGGGGCATCGACCGGCCGCGTCTTGCGCTGGCCGGAGTGAACCCGCACGCTTCCGAGCAGGGGCTGTTCGGGGACGAGGAGGCGCGCGTGCTGGAACCGGCCGCGTCGCGCCTCAGGGAGTCCGAGGGCGTCGCGGTTGAAGGCATCTTTCCGGCGGACACCGTGTTTCGCCGCTGTGTCGAGGGCGCCGTCGATGTCGTCATGGTTCCGTATCACGATGTCGGTCTCGCCGTCCTCAAGACCCTGGCGGGGGAGACCGGAGTGAACGTGACGGCAGGGCTTCCCTTCCCGCGCACCTCTCCGGATCATGGCACGGCGTTCGACATCGCGGGCCGAGGCGTCGCCGATCCCTCTTCGATGAGGACGGCGATCGAACAGTGCGTCCGTTTCTGTCACCGGGGGAGGTAGAGACAGGGTGGTCAGGCTGCACTCCGTGACGAAGAGCTTCGGCGGGGCTACGCCCGCCGTCCACAACGTGTCCTTCCACCTCCGGAAGGGGGAGTTCGCCTTCCTGACCGGTGCCTCGGGCGCCGGCAAGACCACGGTGCTCAAGCTCGTCCACATGCTCCATCAGCCCACCTCGGGAGAGGTGCGCGTGTCCCGCTTCAGCTCGAAGCGCATAAAGCGGCGCGAGCTTCCCGAGCTGCGTCGCCGGGTGGGCTACATCTTCCAGGACTTCCGCCTGCTCGAGAACCTCACCGCCGAGGAGAACGTGGCCTTCGCGCTCCAGGTGACCGGGTTGCCTCGCGCGAAGGTGGGACCGCGGGTCCAGAAGCTCCTGAACCAGGTGGGGCTCGCGTCCCGGGCCGGCGCCTACCCGCGGGAGCTTTCGGGAGGAGAGCAGCAACGGGTGGCCGTGGCCCGCGCCCTCGCGAACGAGCCGCTGGTCCTGCTGGCCGACGAGCCGACCGGAAACCTCGACGATCGGGCCAGCGCCGGCGTGTTCAACCTGTTTCAGCGGATCAACGCGTCGGGGACCTCCGTCCTCATGGCGACCCACGACGCGGAGCTCATCCGCAGGCACGGCGACGTGCGGGTCATCGAGCTGGAACAGGGCCGGCTCGTGTACGATTCCGCCGGCGGAGCGGAAGCGGAGGCGGAGGCATGAGGTCGCTGCGCGAAGCGCTGGCCGGAATCCGTCGGGCCCCGGTCCTCACCGGGCTCTCGGTGGTGGCGATCGGCCTCAGCGTGTTCAGCCTCGGCCTCTTCGGCCTCACCGCGCATAACATCGACGTGGCCCTGTCCGACGTGGAAGGACGCGTCGCGGTGGTCGCCTACCTGCGGGACGACGCCTCCGAAGAGCTGATCGAGATCGCGCGCAACGAGATCGAGTCGTTTCCGGAGGTCGAAGCCGCCCGGTACGTATCCAAGGTCGAGGCCCTGTTCGAGGCCTCCCGCGAGCTGACCGAGTTCTCGGACGTCTACTCCGACCTCGAGGTCAATCCCCTGCCCGCCTCGATCGAAGTGTCCCTGCTGGCCGATCATCGCACGCCGGCCGACGTGGAGGCCGTCGCCGACCGGATCTCGTCGTATGACTTCGTGGAGGAGACCCGGTACGGACGCGAATGGGTCGATCGGATCTACGCGCTGCGACGGGTGGCCGGCGGAGCGGCCGTCATTCTCGGCGCCAGCTTCGCCATCGGGGCGGCTCTCCTCATCGGCATCGCCGTCCGCATGACGGTGCTCGCACGGGCCCGCGAGATCGCCATCATGCAGACCGTGGGCGCGACCGACGGATACATCCGGCGCCCGTTCCTGGTGGAGGGGCTGCTCACCGGCCTCGGCGGAGGGCTCCTGGCCCTCGGCATGACCCGGGGCGCCTACGAGGCGATCGAGCGGACGCTCGTATCGCTCTCCTGGCTGCCCGATCCGTGGGTGGCCGGTGGGCTGGCGCTGGCCGGGTTCCTCGGCATCCTGGCCGCGTGGCGCGCCGTGCGCCGGGAGCTACGCCGGATCGATGCGTACTGAGCGAACCGCCCGGATCCGGGTGGTCGCCTGCCTGGCACTCGGGGCGCTCGGCCTCTCCGTCACGTTTCCGGCCCCGGCGTCCGGCCAGGATGCGATCGGAAGCCAGATCCGGGACAGCCAGGACCGGCTCGAGCAGATCCGCAGGGAGCGCCAGCAGCTGGCGAGGGAGTACGAGACGCTCCGCGGGCAGGTCCACACCTTCTCCGAGGAGATCGCCAACATCGAGGGCCGCATCGGGTCTTCGCTGGAGGCGCTTGACGAGCTGGACCTGCAGATCCAGGCCTATGCGATGCTGGTCGATGAGACCACGCGCGACATGCTCCGCACCCACGACGAGCTGATCCTGCGGCGCACCGAGCTGCAGGCGAGGCTGCGGGAGATCTACAAGCGCGGGGATCTCCACGCCGTGCAGGTGATGATGGAGGCCCGTTCCTTCGGCGACCTGCTCAGCCGCTACAAGTACCTGCACCTCGTCGCTCAGTACGACCGGACCCTGGTGCGCCAGGTGCAGAGGCTGGAAGAGCGGCTGGTGGAGCAGCGGCAGCAGCTGGCGCAGGAGTTCGCCCGCCTTCGGTCCCTTCGGGGCGAGAAGCAGCGCGAGATCAGCGACCTCGAGGTCCTGGAAGCGCAGCGCGAGCGCCGGCTGGCGAACACCCGGCGCCGGGCGTCCCAGGCGGAAACCCGCATTTCGGCGCTCGACGAGGAGGAGCGCCAGCTCGGAGACCTGCTGGCCGAGCTCGAGCGGGCCCGCATCGAAGCCGAGCGGGTGGCCGGCACCTCGAGCACTTCGACCCTCCGGACCTCCGACCTGGGGAGCCTGAACTGGCCGGTGGAGGGCAGCATCGTGTATCGGTTCGGCGAGGCCAAGCCGGACGTGGAGGACGTGTGGAAGGGGGTGGGGATCGGAGCCGCCCGGGGCACCCCGGTCGCGGCCGTCGAGGCCGGCGAGGTCGCATGGGCAGGCTCGCGGGGCGTGCTCGGACAGACGGTGGTGATCGATCACGGCGGAGGCTACTTCTCGGTCTACCTGTACCTGCAGGATCTGCGGGTCCGCATGGGGGACAGGGTGAGCGCCGGCCAGCTCATCGGACACGTGGGAGGCGACGATGCCTCGCCGGGAGGCACCCACGTCGAGTTCCAGATCTACGAGCCCGGTCGGGGCGGCAACCCGCGGCAGGTGGACCCGGTGCGGTGGCTGCGGGGGCGATCGTGAGCCTGCTTCCCGTCGTCGGGCACTCGGAGCTGCAGGAGCGGTTGGCGTTGGCCGCCGGCAACGGACGGATCCCGCAGTCGCTCCTGTTCTGCGGCCTTCCGGGCGTCGGAAAGCAGCGTCTGGCCCTGTGGCTCGCCGCCCTCGTCCAATGCGGCGGCGAGGCGGACCGCCCCTGTGGACGCTGCACGTCGTGTCGGCTGGCCGCCGGGCTTCAGCATCCGGACATTCACTGGTTCTTTCCCCTTCCCTCGCCGAAGGGGGTATCCGGCGACCGGCGGCGCCAGAAGCTGGAGGAGGCGAGACTCGAAGAGCTGGACGCGCGTCGGTCGCATCCCCTCTGGCCCACGGTGGCGGATGACTCCGTCTCGATCTTCCTGCCCATGGTCGAGGAGATCCGATCGAAGGCGATCCAGAGGCCGGCCATGGGGCCCTCCGCGGTGTTCGTGATCGGGGACGCCGAGAGGATGGTACCGCAGGCCTCGAGCCCCGAAGCCGCCAACGCCTTCCTGAAGCTGCTGGAGGAGCCGCCACCCGACACGCTGGTGTTCCTGACGTCCAGTCGCCCGGGAGCCCTTCTGCCCACCATTCGTTCCCGCGTCCTGCAGGTCCGGGTCACCGCTCCGGCGCACGCGGCGGCCCGCGAGTTCCTCGTCGAGCACGCCGGGATGCCCGCCGAAGAGGCGGCCTCCGCCCTTCGGCGCTTCGAGGGCTCGATCGGGACCGTGCTCGCATCGAGAGACGAGGACGGCACGAACCCTTCCCGCGAGGCGGAGACGCTCCTCGCCTGCGCGCTTCGAGGATCGAGGGCAGACCGCTTCCGGCTCGCCGCGGGCTACCCCCCGGCCGGCGCACGCGGCGCCTTCTCGGGGATGCTGGACGCCCTCGAGCGCACCCTGCGCGACGCGGCCTCCGTGGCGGCGGGAGTCCCCGAGGCCGCCCTGGACAGCGAGACGGCCGGCCGGGTGGGAACGTTCACGAATCTGCGGGCGGATCGGCTGGCCAGGGCCGTTCAGCACGTCGAGGTCGCCCGCGCCGCGGCGGCCGGGAACGGCAACCCGCAGAGCATCGTGGCCGTGCTGCTGGCGGACCTGGGCTCGACGCTGGTCCCCGAGTCGCGCTCTCCGGTCGGAACACCAGGCAACGGATGAGGTATTAGCAAGGGTTATGGCTAAAACGGACTCGCTATCGCACGTGGATGACCGGGGCCGCGCCCGCATGGTGGACGTGAGCGCGAAGCCGGTGACCCGGCGACAGGCGACGGCCGAGGGTGAGATCCGTATGGACCTTGAGACCCTGGCCGCGGTCCGGGCGAACGAAGTCGCCAAGGGAGACGTACTTACGGTGGCCCGCGTGGCGTCGATCGGAGGTGCCAAGCGAGCAGCGGAGTGGATTCCGCTCTGCCACCCGCTGACGCTGGACGCGATCGACGTCGAAATCGACACGAAGCCGGAACTTCCGGGTATACGTGTCGGTGTGACCGTAGCGACGGAGGGTCGCACCGGCGTCGAGATGGAGGCTCTTGCCGGCGTGACGGCCGGATTGCTGGCCGTCTATGACATGTGCAAGGCCCTGGACCGCGAGATGGAGATCGGCCGGGTTCGGCTGATCGCCAAGTCCGGAGGTCGGACCGGCGAGTGGCGCCGGGTCGAAGACGTCGGGACGTCGTGAGGGAACCGAGACTCGAGCAGGGGAAGAATAGATATGCCGAAGCGAAATGACGAGTTCCGACTGGGGCCCGAACCGCTGAGAGACGCGGTCGTGGACCTGCGGGACCAGCTGCGGGATGCCCGTAAGCGTCCGGGACCGATCGCGGGCCTGGCCCTCGGGGCGCTCGCCCTGATGACCGTCCTGAACGCCGCCTGGCTTCTCGGCACCGCCAAGCCGCGCATCGCCCGGGCGGAGGCCACCGCGAGCGCGGCCCAGCAGGCGGAGCGTGACGTCCGGAGCCAGCTCGCCGTCAGCCAGATGCGAAGCCACAATCTCGAGGAAATCCACGAGTATTCGTCGCGCTATCGCATCCCGGCGGATCTCGCGGAAGCGATTCACTCGATCGCCCTCACCGAAGACCTGGAGCCGGAGCTGGCCTTCCGACTCGTCGAGGCCGAGTCGTCTTTCCGGCGGAATGCCCTCAGCGAAGCCGGCGCCGTCGGATACACGCAGATCCTCCCGAGTACCGCCCGGTGGCTCGACCCCACAGTGGACGAGGGAAGCCTGTTCGAGCGCGACGTGAATCTCAGGATGGGGTTCCGATACCTGCGCCTCCTGCTGGAGGAGAACGCGGGGGACATGCGGCTGGCCCTGCTGGCCTACAACCGGGGGCCCGCCACCGTCCGGACGATCGTGGCGAACGGCGGCGATCCGGCGAACGGATACGCGAGCCGCATCATGGGCGGCGAATAGGGAGCGAAGTTCTTCCTGCGCCGAACGGCCGGCGGGCTCGGGCTCGCCGGCCGTCGTGCATCGGGCGTCGATCCCCTATACTCGGGCACGAAACCTGCTCGTCCTGTACACCCGTTGGGAACGTATCTCGTCAAGAACCAGCGTCCCGGGAACGCAGCGCCGATGTCAGAATTCGACTCTCTTCTCTCGAAGATCGAGACCCGCGAAGCCGTGGTCGGCATCGTGGGCCTCGGATACGTGGGACTTCCGCTGGCAATCGCCTTCGTCGATGCGGGATTCACCGTGCTCGGCTTCGACGTGAACCCGCAGGTCGTGAAAGATCTATCGCAAGGCCAGTCCCACATCGGGGATGTGACGTCCGCGTCCGTCTCCTCGGCGGTGAACAACGGTGTTCTGTCGGTGACGACGGATTTTGCCAGACTCGCCGAGCCGGATGCGGTGATCATCTGTGTGCCGACCCCGCTCTCCAAGACCGAAGACCCGGATCTCTCGTACGTGATGCAGGCCACCGAGGCGCTCGCCGGAGTGCTGCGGGCGGGTCAGCTCGTCGTACTCGAATCCACCACGTATCCCGGCACGACGCGTGACCTGGTCGCGCCGGCGCTCGAAGCCTCGGGGCTGACGGCGGGAGAGGACTTCTTCGTCGCCTTCAGCCCTGAGCGCGTGGATCCGGCCAATCCGACCTGGGGTGTGGCGAACACTCCGAAGATCGTCGGGGGCCTGACGGAGAAGTGCCACCGCCTCGCGGTGGCCCTGTACGCGGACGTGATCGACCAGGTGGTCGAGGTCTCCTCACCGGAGGTCGCCGAGCTGGCGAAGATCCTCGAGAACACGTTCCGGGCGGTCAACATCGGTCTCGTGAACGAGATGGCGGTGATCGCCGACCGGCTGGGGATCGACGTCTGGGAGGTGATAGACGCCGCCTCGACGAAGCCGTACGGCTTCATGCGCTTCTTCCCGGGGCCTGGACTCGGAGGACACTGTATCCCGATCGATCCGTTATTCCTCGCGTGGAAGATGAAGACGTTGCAGTACCGGACCCGCTTCATCGAGCTGGCGGCCGAAGTGAACGCCGAGATG